>CAMWXA010000117.1 GCA_947178035.1 uncultured Lachnospiraceae bacterium
CCTATCAGGAGGTCAAAAAATGCATTGAAACATTTATCTACGGCGTCAATACACCGAGCCGCTGGGGGACACAGGCGCCGTTTAGCAATATTACACTGGACTGGACCGTTCCGAATGATCTTGCAAATCTTCCAGCGATCGTGGGCGGTGAGGAGATGGATTTTACCTACGGGGACTGCAAGGCGGAGATGGATCTGGTCAACAAGGCATTTATTGAGACGATGATCGAGGGAGATGCCAACGGCAGAGGATTCCAGTATCCGATTCCGACATATTCCATAACACGTGATTTTGACTGGTCAGACACAGAAAACAACCGGCTGTTATTTGAGATGACCGCAAAGTATGGGACGCCCTATTTTTCAAACTATATCAACTCTGACATGGAGCCGTCCGATGTCCGCAGCATGTGCTGCAGGCTGCGTCTTGACCTGCGGGAACTGCGCAAAAAAACAGGTGGTTTCTTTGGCTCGGGAGAGAGCACGGGGAGTGTGGGGGTTGTCACGATCAATCTGCCGCGCATTGCCTATCTCGCAGCGGATGAGACAGATTTCTACAGGCGTCTCGACTATCTGATGGATATCAGTGCGCGCTCGCTTAAAATCAAGCGCAATGTGATTTCGAGGCTTTTGGATGAAGGCTTATATCCATATACAAAGCGGTATCTCGGGAAATTTGACAACCATTTTTCGACGATCGGTCTGATTGGTATGAATGAGGCTGGTCTGAATGCGAAGTGGCTCAGGGCTGATCTTTCTCACAGGGAAGTGCAGCAGTTTGCAAAGGATGTCCTGAATCATATGCGGGAGCGTCTGTCTGACTATCAGGAGCAGTACGGAGACCTGTACAATCTCGAAGCGACTCCGGCAGAGAGCACGACCTACAGGCTTGCAAAGCACGATAGAGAGAAGTGGAGTGATATTATTACAGCGGGGCATGCGGGTGATAAGCCCTACTATACAAATTCGTCCCATTTGCCTGTCGACTTTACGACAGATATTTTCGATGCACTCGATATACAGGATGCGCTTCAGACACTCTACACATCGGGAACCGTATTTCATGCCTTTCTGGGTGAGAAACTTCCCGACTGGAAGGCAGCGGCAAATCTGGTGCGTACGATTGCTGAGAATTACAAACTGCCGTATTATACAATGTCACCGACCTACTCGATTTGCAGGGATCATGGTTATCTGGCCGGTGAGCAGAAGACCTGTCCAAAGTGCGGGAAAGTCACAGAGGTCTACAGCCGTATCACAGGTTACTACAGACCAGTACAGAACTGGAATGACGGAAAACTTCAGGAGTACCAAAACCGTACAGAGTATCGAATGGGAAATAAGATCAGCAAATTGACGGTGCGTGAGACAGTGACAGAAGAACATACAGACGTGGAAAAAAGCAATACCTATCTATTCACAACCAAGACCTGTCCAAACTGTAATCTGGCAAAGAAATATCTGCAGAATGTCGACTACATGATTGTCGATGCAGAGGAAAATATGGAGCTTGCGGTCAAATATGGAGTCAGGCAGGCGCCAACTCTTGTAATTGTAGCTGGACAATCAGAGCAGAAGTATGTTAATGTATCTAATATAAGGAAATATGCGGAACTGTTGAGAGCAGAATAAATAGTGAGGGTAGTATATGATTGATAAGTTGATAGAAAAGATTCAGAAAACTGGGGCGCCTATTGTGGTGGGACTCGATCCTACGATGAAGTTTGTGCCCGATCATATCAAGAAGGCCGCTTTTGAGGAGAAGGGTGAGACTCTGGAAGGCGCAGCGGAGGCGATTTGGCTTTTTAATAAGGCGATCGTCGACAAGACCTATGACTTGATTCCGGCAGTCAAGCCGCAGATTGCTATGTATGAGCAGTTCGGTTTGCCGGGACTGGCTGCTTTCAAGAAGACAGTTGACTACTGCAAGGAAAAAGGCCTTGTAGTGATTGGCGACATCAAGAGAGGTGATATTGGATCGACATCAGCGGCATACGCGGCAGCGCATCTTGGCAGGGTGCAGGTGGGCAGCAGTTTCTGTGCAGGCTTCGATGAGGATTTTGCGACAGTCAATCCCTATCTTGGTTCCGATGGTGTTCAGCCTTTTATCGACGTGTGCAAGGAGGAGAAGAAGGGGATTTTTATCTTGGTTAAGACCTCCAATCCAAGCAGCGGTGAATTTCAGGACAGACTGGTACAGACTGGTGTCACAGCAGGAGCGGCAGATGAGGGCACCGGGGGAATCGCATTCTCAGACAAGCCGCTCTATGAAGTGGTTGGCGGGAAAGTCGCTGAGTGGAGTGAACAGCTCATGGGTGAGAAGGGATACAGCTATATAGGCGCCGTGGTAGGTGCCACTTATCCAGAGCAGGGTAAGATTCTGCGTACAGTGATGCCCAAATCTTTTATCCTTGTGCCAGGTTATGGCGCGCAGGGCGGAACGGGGAAAGACCTGATACACTTTTTCGATGAGAACCGTCTTGGTGCGATTGTCAATTCTTCACGGGGAATTATCGCAGCATACCAGAGTGAGAAATACAGCCAGTTTGGCCCAGTGGGCTTTGCGGATGCCGCAAGACAGGCAGTCATCGACATGATTACAGATATCGATCAGGCATTTGCAGGCGTCGGCAGATAAAAGATACCTTTAGAAATAAACGGAAGGATAGGGGAATATGGAACAATACAAGAAAGAATTTATTGAGTTTATGGTTGACAGCAATGTGTTGAAATTTGGTGAGTTTACCTTGAAGAGTGGCAGAAAATCTCCATTTTTCATGAATGCGGGGGCATATGTCACCGGTTCACAGCTCAGAAGGCTTGGCGAGTATTACGCAAAGGCAATCTATGACAATTACGGCGCAGACTTTGATGTGCTCTTCGGACCAGCATACAAGGGGATTCCGCTTTCTGTGGCGGCGACGATTGCATTCAGTGCGTTGTATGGCAAGGATATCCGTTACTGTTCCAACAGAAAAGAGGTAAAGGACCATGGAGATGTGGGAATTCTTCTTGGAAGTGACTTGAAAGATGGCGATAGAGTTGTTATTATAGAAGATGTCACAACCTCTGGAAAATCAATCGAAGAGACGTTCCCCATCCTGAAGGAACAGGCAAATGTAGATGTCGTGGGACTGATGGTGAGTTTAAACCGTCAGGAGCGCGGAAAGACACACATGAATGCACTCGCAGAGATCCGTGAGGTATATGGTATCGAGACTGGCGCAATCGTTACGATGGAAGAGGTTGTGGAGCATTTATACAACAGAACATACAACGGCAGGGTGCTCATTGATGATAAGATGAGGGAAGCGATCGACGCATACTATGCCCAGTATGGAGCGAAATAATAATTCGGTGAATGCAAATATCTGGAATGGAGGATTAGAATGGACGAGAGAATCTATAAGGCAATGGGACGTGCAGGTGCGCTCTCGATTATACTGGGAGTCGTATCGATTGTTGTGGGCCTGACGAGCGGAGTGATGCTTTTGATCAGTGGTGGCAGGCTGTTAGCAGGCAAATCAAAGATATTATTTTAGTTTGATGGGCATTTCGTGCGGAATGCCCATTTCCTACGGGATACCAATTCTTAACGGTCATTCCGTCGGAATACAAGGAGTAAAAATGTTTCGGATTTTTGGCAAGGAAGGGTATATATTTACAGATAAGAAAAATCCTAAGTGGGGGATCATGTCAACAATACTAGGGTTGATTGCGGGTGTTTCCATCTGCCTGGCAGTGCATCGCACTTATCTGAATAAGGGAAGTGCACTGATGCAGTACGGAGCAGTGGTGCTTCTGGCCATGATTTATGCGGCATCGGGGCTGGTTATGGGGATACGCTCATTGAACGAGAAGGATATTTTCAAGATCTTCCCGGTGATTGGGATCTTATTGAATGTACTTACCATAATAACGGGTGGTATTATATTATATTTAGGAGTGGTTTGAAATGGATGTTATCAGAGAACGATACGAGTTGTCACATGACAGGATTCGGGAAATTGCAAAAGTCCAGGATGTGGCATCTGGGTATAAAGATTATTTCAAGAGTGTCGCAGAGTTTATCCTGCTGGTTACAGAGGCCTGTGACAATAGAGGGAAAATAACTGGGTTAGAGGAATTACGGGCAGAAAACAAAGCATTGTATGCAGATATCCTGGGGGAGCGCTATGTTGTGAGTTATGCCAATCCGACATATGCTTGTGAGCAGTTTGGGCTTGACATGGGCAGGCTTCTATCTTTTCTGTATGCGGAGATTAGGGCAATGATACCTTATGCTTTTGAGCGGGGGTTTGAGGAACTGGCAATCCGCATGGAGCTTTTTGTGGAAATTTACAATGCATTTGCCTATGCACAGTCTGAGGCAGCTGTCCCGAATGCAGAGGAGATCAAAGATACGCTCTACTGGTATGTGAGCGATTATACAGAGACTGCTTCTTCCCGCCGGGTTCGCAGTCTGGTGGATACAGGCTGTGATTTTGCGGTCAGGATCGTGATGGACAGCGATTTGAATGACCTGCGGTATCTGTATCAGTATGGAGAGTATATATCGCCGGATGTGGAGCGGATGGCACAATATCTGGGCGCATTGCCGGATGAGCGCATTCAGCTGATGGCAGATACCTATACAGAAGGGTATCGCATCGGCTTTGTCAAGGCACATGTGGATCTTGGCAAAAAGCAGACTGTCGATATGCATTACATGCTTGGTTTTGAGCGTGTGGTGAGGGCTGCAATCGCGAATTTTGAGCAGATGGGACTAAAGCCGACAATATACCGGTGCGAAAACACGATTTTTAGCAAGGCAGTGGTGCGCAAGAAGGGGTATTTCGGGGCGGATGCGAACAAGCAGTTCCTCTATGACCATAAGGATGACATTGCGCTGTTTCTCGACAAAAAGCTTGTGAACAGAACACTTGAGGCGCTCAGACTCGCGTATGAGGAAGTGAAAGAAAAAGCCGCAGTGTATGCGGGACCAGCTGTCATTGAGGTGTTTGGCGAGTCTCCGTTTGCGCCAGTGTCCAAAGATGAGGTGTGCAGCCTGAATGCAGAGCAGCAAAAACTCTCAGCGGAGCTCAAAGGGGCGTCGCAGAACATTGTCAGCCAATACATTAACGAGGAGGAGAGAAGCTTCACTATCATCGCGTTTCCGGTTCCGAGCATCGGAGAGCGGTTTGTGGAAATTTTCGATGAGACGATCAAGTTAAATACACTTGACTACAAGACCTATGAGCGCATACAGGCGACGATCATTGATACGCTCAACAAGGCAGCGTATGTGGAGATTAAAGGAATGAATGGCAATAAGACCAATCTTCGCGTGATGCTCTATCCGATTTCAGATCCCGGGAAGGAAGCAATCTTTGAAAATTGTGTTGCAGATGTCAATATTCCTGTCGGTGAAGTGTTTACGACACCAGTGCTCGAAGGAACAGATGGTAAGCTTCATGTCAGCCGTGTATTCTTGAATGAATTGGAATATCATAATCTGGAGATTGATTTTAAGGATGGTATGATTGCCGGTTACACTTGCACAAACTTTGACAGTGAGGAGAAGAACAGGGCATACATCAAGTCCAACGTGCTCTATCATTATGACTCCCTGCCGATGGGAGAGTTTGCAATCGGTACGAATACGACAGCGTACATGACGGCGAGAAAGTATGACATCGCAAACCTGTTTCCAATACTGATTGCGGAGAAGACAGGACCGCACTTTGCAGTTGGTGATACCTGCTATTGCAGGAGTGAGGAGGTCAGAGTATACAATGAGGATGGAAAGGAAGTCGTAGCAAAGGACAATACTGTTTCCCTATTGAGAAAGACAGACCCTTCCAAGGCGTATTTTGCATGTCACACAGATATCACGATACCATATGACGAGCTGGGTTCCATCATTGCATACAGCAAGGAGGGAACTGCGTTTCCGATCATCGAAAACGGCCGGTTTGTGTTGGCAGGAACAGAGGAATTGAACGAGCCTTTCGAATAATAAATTTGTCAAAAAATAGAATAATTTATTGACGTGAGAGGGGATTATTTGTACACTATAAGAGATTGGAAATTAATATAAAGTAATATTTTTGGAGGTTTGATATGGCACAGGTTGGTATTGTGATGGGATCTGATTCGGATATGCCTGTCATGGCAAAGGCAGCTGATATATTGGAAGAACTGGGGGTTCCCTATGAAATGACAATCATCTCAGCGCACAGGGAGCCGGATGTGTTTTTTGAGTATGCAAAAACTGCGGAGGAGAAAGGGTTTAAGGTGATCATTGCCGGAGCTGGAATGGCAGCCCACCTGCCGGGAATGTGCGCGGCGATTTTTCCGATGCCTGTTATCGGCATTCCGATGCACACGACTTCACTGGGGGGACGCGATTCCCTGTATTCCATTGTGCAGATGCCATCGGGGATTCCTGTAGCTACAGTGGCGATCAATGGCGGGGCAAACGCCGGGCTGCTCGCAGCGAAAATTCTTGCGACATCAGACAGCAGTCTTCTTGCAAAGCTGAAGGACTATTCCGTGAAGCTCAAGGAACAGGTGATGGCAAAAGACGCAAAGCTGCAGGAAATCGGATATCAGGAATATCTCAGGAAATAGTATTGGAAGAACTGAAATAGGAGGAAAATATGGATTACAAGAACGCAGGTGTTGATATTGAAGCCGGATATCAGTCAGTGGAGCTCATGAAGCAGTATGTGAAGGAGACAATGAGGCCAGAAGTGCTTGGAGGAATCGGAGGCTTTTCAGGAGCTTTTTCCATGGAGAAAATCAAAGATATGGAAAAACCAACGCTGGTCTCCGGCACAGACGGGGTTGGGACAAAGATTAAGCTGGCATTTTTGATGGATAAACATGATACTGTCGGTATTGATTGTGTGGCAATGTGTGTCAATGATATTGCATGTGCGGGCGGTGAACCACTATTTTTCCTTGACTATATTGCCTGCGGCAGGAATGAGCCCAACAAGATTGCGACAATTGTGAAAGGTGTGGCAGAGGGATGCAGGCAGTGCGGTGCGGCACTGATCGGCGGTGAGACTGCAGAACATCCCGGACTGATGCCAGAGGATGAGTATGACCTTGCCGGTTTTGCAGTGGGTGTGGTCGATGAGAAGGATCTGATTACCGGTGCAGACCTCAGGGCAGGTGATGTGCTGATCGGCATCGCGTCAAGCGGTGTGCACAGCAATGGTTTTTCGCTTGTCAGAAAGGTATTTGACATGACAAAGGAGAGCCTGGATACGTACTATGATGTGTTGGGAAAAACGCTTGGAGAGGCTTTGATTGAGCCCACGATTATCTATGTGAAAGCGTTGAAGAGCGTCAAAGATAACGGTGTCAGGATTAAGGCATGCAGCCATATTACGGGTGGCGGTTTTTATGAAAATGTGCCCAGGATGCTTCACGACGGCGTACATGCAGTGATCAAAAAGGACAGCTATGAGGTTCCGGCGATCTTTCGATTATTGCAGGAAAAAGGCGGAATTGAGGAGCACATGATGTACAATACATACAACATGGGTATCGGCATGATTGTGGCAGTGGATTCCGGCGATGTGGACAGAGCGATGGCGGCGGTCAGATCCGCTGGTGAGACCTGCTATGTGATTGGCGGGATTAAGGATGGCGAAAAGGGAGTAACGATATGCTGAGAGTATGCGTGTGCGTGTCTGGAGGTGGGACGAATCTTCAGGCGATTATGGATGCCATTGATGCAGGCAGGATTACAAATGCACAGATTGTCAGGGTGATCAGCAACAACAAGCTTGCATTTGCGCTGGAACGGGCAAAGGGTAAGGGAATTGATGCTGTTGCTGTGTCGCCAAAGGACTATGCGGATAGAGAACTTTTTAACGAAGCTTTTTTGCAGTGTGTCGATGAAGCAGCGCCTGATCTGATTGTGCTCGCGGGATTTTTAGTGGTACTTCCACCGATGATGATACAAAAATATGATGGGCGTATTATCAATATCCATCCGGCGCTGATTCCTTCGTTCTGTGGGAAAGGTTACTACGGACTCAGGGTGCATGAGGCTGTTCTGGAACGCGGGGTGAAAATTACCGGTGCTACGGTGCATTTTGTAGATGAAGGGACCGATACGGGACCGATTATCTTGCAAAAGGCGGTGGAGGTGCTGCCAGATGATACGCCAAAGGTGCTCCAGCAGCGTGTTATGGAACAAGCGGAATGGGTAATACTGCCACAGGCGATCAACATGATAGCAAATGGACAGATTGGATAGAATATAGAAAGGACAGAAAGAGAAACATGAAAGTTTTAATCGTGGGAAGCGGTGGACGGGAACACGCGATTGCTGCAAGTGTATCAAAGAGTCCGAAAGTTGACCAAATTTATTGCGCTCCCGGAAATGCGGGAATTGGACAGATTGCAGAGTGTGTGCCAATCGGTGCTATGGAGTTTGACAAACTTGCAGCTTTTGCGAAGGAAAAGCAGATTGACCTTACGATTATCGGTATGGATGACCCGCTGGTGGGCGGTGTGGTTGACGTGTTTGAGGCGGAGGGACTCAGGGTGTTTGGACCGCGGAAGAATGCGGCAATTCTCGAGGGATCCAAGGCGTTTTCCAAGGATTTGATGAAGCGATACAACATACCAACAGCGGCGTATGAGACCTTCGATGATGCAGACAAGGCACTGAATTATCTGGAGACCGCAAGCTTTCCAATTGTATTGAAGGCAGACGGACTGGCCCTTGGAAAAGGTGTGCTGATCTGCAATACGTTGGAGGAAGCAAGAGACGGTGTGCGCTCGATTATGCTCGATAAGCAGTTTGGAACAGCTGGAAATCGCATGGTGATTGAGGAGTTTATGACAGGACGCGAGGTGTCTGTGTTGTCCTATGTGGATGGCAGGACAATCAGGATAATGACTTCAGCGCAGGATCACAAGCGTGCAAAAGATGGGGATCAGGGTCTGAATACCGGTGGCATGGGAACCTTTTCACCGAGCCCGTTTTACACAAAAGAAGTGGATGAATTTTGCAAAAAGCATATTTATCAGGCGACGGTCGATGCCATGGCAGCGGAGGGAAGGGAATTTAAGGGGATTATTTTCTTTGGGTTGATGCTGACCTCAAAGGGACCAAGAGTCTTAGAATACAATGCACGGTTTGGCGACCCCGAGGCGCAGGTAGTGCTTCCGCGGATGAAGAATGACATGATAGATGTGGTGGAGGCATGCATTGACGGAAAGCTTGACACGATCGAGCTTCAGTTTGAGGACAATGCGGCAGTGTGTGTTGTGCTTGCAAGCGACGGCTATCCGGTCAAGTATGACAAAGGACTTGAAATCAGAGGTCTTGAGAAGTTTGACAACAAGGAGGGTTATTATTGTTTTCATGCGGGGACAAAGCTTGACGAAAACGGAAGGTTTGTCACGAATGGAGGGCGTGTGCTGGGTGTGACGGCCAAGGGAGCTGATCTCAGGGAAGCGCGGGCGAACGCATACGCAGCAACAGAGTGGATTGAGTTTGATAATAAGTATATGCGCCATGATATCGGGAAAGCGATTGATGAGGCGTGACAGGAGTATAAATATGAAAAAGAACAAAAGAAATGGAATAAAGCACATATTGGCGGCATTGCTTTTCTGCATGGTGCTGAGTGTGGGGATGGTAAGTCTTGCCGATGAGAAGGGGACTGTGATAGCAAAGAGTGCAGTAATCAGGGCCGCAGCAGATCCCCAAAGTGAAAAGCTTGCAAGTGTGCCATCAGGAAAGGTTATTGATATTATCAGCAAAACCTCTGGAACAGATGGCAATTATTGGTATCAGGTTTATGTAGATTCCAACACAAAGGGCTATATCAGAAGTGATCTGATCAAAGTAGCAGACGGAGTAAACATACCGACAACCCAAGGGGGGACTGCTTCAAACACACAGCCTGCAGACACATCGTCGACCACGGCAACCCCGGTTGACCCCATGCAGGTTTCTGTGATCAGCAATAATACAAATATCAGGCAAAGTGCTTCTACGACTTCAGCGTCGAGGGCTAAGGTGAATCGTGGTATGATACTGACAGTGACTGGTGAGGCGAATGGCACAGACGGCAAGAAATGGTATCAGGTGACTTTTCCCTACAACAATACCGAAGTAACAGGTTTTATTCGTTCTGATCTCGTGACAACGGACAACGTTCCGGCAGACACAGCAACATCGCAGATTGTAGGCGAGGAAAATCCAGGCGAGGAGCAGCCTGCGGAGACAACACCGCCAGAAGAACAGCCGACAGAGCAGCCTGCGGAGACAAATGAAGCACAAAATGATACAGTTATTCCGATGGATGTGGATGAGGTTCCCTATATTATGCCTGGATTTGAACCGGTTGCACTCGGCTCAAACGGACAGGAATATAAGGGATACAAGAATGGAAGTTTCTTTATTTTCTATGCCCGGAAGCCAGACGGGGAAGAAGGCTGGTATCTCTTTGACTCGGAGAGAGGCGTTTACCAGCGATATGTCTACACTTCAGCCGGAGTGGATCAGCCAGCGCAGGAGATTGTTCCGGGTGGACTTATTCCAACGATTGTGATGATGGTTATTATCGTGATACTTGTGGCGGTAGTGGGATTGCTGCTGCTAAAGCTTAAAGGACAGGGTAATTCTTACAAGAAATACAGAGGTTATGATGATGACGATGATGACCAGGAAGATGACGACATAGAGGACTTAGAAGATTTGGAGGATGACGACGAGGAGCCGCAGCCAATTAGACGTCCACAAGCACCACAGCCGCCAAGACGTCCTACAGGACAGCAGCCAGCAAGGCGTCCACAGGCCGGAGCAGGACCACAGGCGCCAAGGCGGCCACAAGGAGGCCCGGGACAGCAGGCGCCAAGACGTCCGCAGGGAAATCCTTCGAATGGTAATATAC
>CAMWXA010000118.1 GCA_947178035.1 uncultured Lachnospiraceae bacterium
GATAATGGACTGTCCGATATTCTGCAGAATCCATGTATTAGAAGCATTAAATACAAAGCCCAGCAGAAGCATCAGCGCGTACAGCATTCCGGCGCGCAGGATTCCGCGGAAGGCTTCCTCCATCGCAAGATTCACGCCCGGCTGCCCATAGCTGCCAATGTAATTGTCAATGGCATTCCCAATGATAATCGGCTTGTATAGCTCCACGCCAATCAGCGCGATGACAAGCACTGATGAGAGAAGCATCATCCACTTATGCGGTTTTAAATATCCCAATAGCCGTTTCATCTAAATCCATCCTTCCCAGAGCAAGTTTAAAAAATGCCCTTAATCACCTACATTGTCGAAATTGCCAGATTCTTTGCCGCCTCAAGCTGCTGTTTCTCAAACATATCTTTGTAAATGCCCCCAAGCTCCATCAGTTCTTTGTGGTTGCCGCATTCCTTTGCCTCCCCGTCCTCCAGCACGAGAATGACATCTGCATTCTGTATGGTGGAAATGCGGTGCGCAATCAGAATTGTCGTCTTTCCGCGCCTGTTTTCCTTCAGATTTTTCAGTATTTTCTCCTCGGTGTCGGTGTCCACTGCGGAGAGCGCATCATCGAGAATCAGAATCGGCGCGTCTTTCTTCAACGCCCGCGCAATCGAACTTCTCTGCTTCTGACCGCCGGACAGGGTGCCGCCCCGCTCCCCCACAACCGTGTCGTAACCGTCGGGAAACGCAATGATATTGTCGTGAATACACGCTGTCTTGGTCGCCCTGACAATCTCGTCCATCTCCTCATTGTCTGTCCCAAATGCAATGTTGGATTTCAGGGTGTCGGAAAACAGAAAATTGTCCTGCGGCACATAGGCGATATTTTCACGCAGCGTTTTAAGCGGAATATTGTTGATATCCCTTCCGTCAATAAATATCATGCCCGGCTTCGTATTATAGAGATGCAGGAGCAGATTGACGAGCGTCGATTTGCCGTTTCCGGTGCGCCCAATGACAGCCAGTGTGGTTCCCGCCTTAATATCCAGACTGATATCCTTCAACGTCGGCTCGCTGTGCCCTCTGTGGATAAAAGTGAGGTGTTTTAAGCGGATATCACCTTTAATCTGGTCTAACTCTGCCACATCCTCCCTGTCAGCAATCTCCGTTTTTTCATCGAATACTTCCTGTATGCGCCTGATTCCCGCACCGCCCTGTGAAAACATGTTAATCGCCTCCCCGCAGGCGAGCATCGGCCACACCAACATCGTAATATATTGGTTAAACGCGACAAAGCGCCCGATCGTAATCTCTCCGGCAAGCGCAAGATACCCGCCGTACAGAAGCGTGAGCAGGCTGCTGATTCCAATCACGACGTCCAGCAGTGGAATGACAATGGATTCCATCTGGGCGATTCTGAGATTTTTCTTTTTCGCATTGGCATTTGCCCTCGCAAACGCACGAATCTGCGACCGCTCGCGCACAAATGCCTTCACGACACGCACGCCCGAGAAGCTCTCCTGCACAAAATCCGTGAGCTCTGACACAGCCTCCTGCCGTTCCAGAAAGCGCTTCTGCATGATTTTTCCATAATAAAGCTCACCAAACGCAATGAAAATCATCGGAATGATCGCGATGAGTGTCAGCCTGATATTGACATAGACCATCATCTGACCGATCACCATCACGGTCATGACCACCGCGTCAAACGCCGCGATGACCGCAGGTCCGATCGCCATGCGCACCGCGTTCAGATCGCTTGTGAAGCGCGTCATGAGGTCGCCGGTCTTGTGCTCGTTGTAGTATTCCACGTCCAGCGTTTCCAAGTGCGCAAACATATTGTCGCGGATTTCGTGCTCAATTGACCGCGATGCCCCGAAGATGAAATAGCGCCACAAAAAGCGCCCCACCGCAAGCGTCAGACCAATTCCGAGAATGATGCCGATGTTACGGAGCACCCCGTTCCTGTCAATCGTGTGCGCGGCAAGCCCGTCTGTGATGATGCCCGTCACCTTCGGAATATAGAGATTTGCAAAATCCAATATAAATAACGTGACAATACCGCCCAGGTACTGCCATTTGTGCCGCTTTATATACTGCCAGATAAATCGAAACTGTTCCATGTTCCCAAACCGCGTCCTTTCGTAAGCCTATCCTTCCGTTTTCAGTAAAGCGTACATCTTCATATCCGTCACTTTTCCGTTCTTGACAGCATTGCTTCTCAATGTGCCCTCGTACTGAAATCCTGCTTTTTCAAGCACTCTGCACGATGCCGCATTATCGGCAAACGGCTCAGCATAGATGCGGATGATATCGCTCTGTGCAAAGACATATTCGCAAGTCTGCCGCACCGCTTCTGTCATGATTCCTCTGCCCCAGTACGCTTCTGCAATGTAATATCCCATCTCGGCTGTCTGCCGGTGAATGTTTCCCTGACGGAAAACGCCAATGCTTCCAATCACTTTGTCATCTGCTGTGACCGCAAAAGCAAACGTCTCTGTTTCATCTGCGGAAATCATGGCAGTGATAAAATCCACTCCGTCCTGCACTGTGTATGGGTATGGCAGCCCGTCCCGAAGATTATCCTGTATGTTTTTATTGGAAAGTGCCGCCGCCAGGTCGCCTGCATCTGACAGCTGCCATTTTCTGATTGCGCACATCATATTCATCGTTCCCCCTCAGTCTGGATTATTCAATCTCGCGTATACATATGTATCCTTCCAGATCGCTTTTCCATTATCATCTCTCCAGAAAAATACATTTTTTCTAAAATGGGCCTCCCGCTGAAATCCCAATGTTTCAAGCATTTTCCAGGAACGCTGATTGCAGGGATCGCACTCCGCATAGATTCTGTGTATGCCATTTGAGAATGCTTGTTGAATGCAGGCTCTACAGCTTTCAGCAGCATAACCATACCCCCAAAAGTTCCGATTGAGTACATACCCCATTTCCACCGCCTCGAATTCACGTTTTCCCATATATACATTCCCGATCATTTTGTGGGAATCTTTCGATTCGATCGCGATCATCTCATCTGTGCTGATGCGCCATTCAAGATTCTCTTTTGCCTCGTCAAAGGACATCGGTTTATACGGTTCATATTTCACAACTTCCATATCGGATAAGTATTCCAATAAGTCCTGCAAATCCTCTTTTTCGTATCTTCTCAAAAGGAGCCGCTCTGTCTCTGCTATGATCATTTTACCAGCCATTCCATTCTCTCCTCAACATATCCCGATTGTATTCTAATCCCATATACGTCTGCCAGGTCTCTATCCCTATGCAGCATTGAACGGCACCTTTCATTCAGCCGCTGATATGGCATGACCAGCAATATTAAAATTTTATCACATACCTTTCCAGAACACAATGGTATAATGAGCGGCGTGCTGTTGCTGAACGGTTATAATGGCATCTGAAAAAAAGTCAATATCGACTTAAAACAAGTCAAATCTCTCCCTAGTTCCAACCAAGTCAAAAGAGTATCATATGTACTTGTAAGGAACAGTTCCTGACAAACAAAACAATCAATGAAAAGGAGAGAATGATTATGACAACAGCAGCATTACGCACATATTCACAGAGCAAACAGAAAAAGGAATCTATTTTAGACAGGTTTTTGAATTACTATAGGGAGAACAGCGTAAATATTATCTGCGGTCTCCTCTCACTAAATGGTTTCGCCAATGTGTATTCCATCTACAAATCACTCACAAAATAAAATGGGCCGTATGGATAATCAAAAGAATCAAACAACCAAAAAAGAGCCGATTTGCAAATTGATATGAATCAAAAGCATTTCCGGCTCTTTTCTTTCTGACGCATATATATTATAATCTATGCAAGGCAGTCTGCTTCCCGATACTATAAAAAAGCGAGGAGTCTTTTCCATGAGTAAAACTTATTACGAATCAATCAAAAAAATCAGCAATTCCGGCATCGTCCTCTCTTATCAGACCGTACCAGGAGGCTATCATCCCCTTCACTGGCATGAGGAAATAGAACTTCTGTATCCTCTGAATGGAAAAGCAGATATTAATATAGAAGGAAAAAAATACACACTTTCAGTAAAACAGCTTATGGTAGTGGAGTCCTGCGAGGTTCACAGTACCCATTCCTATAACTCTCCCTGCATGTTTCTCTGCATCCATCTCTCCAAAAAATGTATGCAGCAGTATATGCCTGATATTGAACTATATCAGATACACTGTAAACCAGAAGAGATTACTGATATCGACTTTCCGCATTATCTTGACATATGCAAAAAGCTGGAAAGCCTGACACGTATCTATATCGAAGACTCTCCCACATTCCAGCTGGAAGCCGAAGGAATTGTTCTTCAAATTTTGGCACATTTGATACGCTACTTCTCTACAAATACTGCTCCCCAATTAGAATCTGGAGATGTCCTGACCCGCGAACGGGTCCGCCAGGTAATCAACTATGTGGAAGAACATTTCCGCAACCCCATTTCCCTGTCGGACATCTCAGAAGAGATTGGACTTGGAAAGGAATATTTCTGCCGGTTCTTTAAAAAGACCATGGGACTTTCTTTTTTGAATTATCTCAACGAATTTCGCCTGACACATGTGTATCAGGAGCTCATCACCACAGATGCTCCTATTACTGAAATCATGGAAGCAAATGGGATTGCAAACCAAAAATTATTCAACCATAGCTTTAAGAAATTATATGGCTGTACACCTTCTGCGGTCCGTAAATCGCCGCCCAAATGAGATTACTACTTGTGACAAATAATTTCCAGACAGTTCCTAATGACAATGAGAAGCATTTATCCAAGTCATTGTCATCAGCTTTTTTCTGGTTGTCAGGAAATTTGTGTTTGCTATCCGGCTTTTCCGCCAATGCATTTCCTGTAAATAAAATAATATGTTTTCATCTTTTTCCATTGTCTTCCCTGTGTCATTTGAACGATTGTGATACCCGGTCTCTGATCGCATCCGCACAGTATGTCGTAAATGTCAGCCTCATACAGCTGCATGAGCGCAAATATCGCATCTGACGGCGGATAGCTTTTGCCTGCTTCGTATTTGTATACTGCCTGTACCGACCCAAGCCCCAGATATCTTCGCACCTCCTCCACGGTGAGTTTTTTCGCTAAGCGAAGACGCTTTAAATTATGCCCGATCAGTTTTGCGTCATATTCTGGTCTGTTTATCATTGCACCCTCCTCTGTTCCCGACACGCCTATGGTTCCCACTCCTTTGCCAGAGCATATTTGAAAAAGACGATACTCAAACAACCGTCTTCAAAATCTGATAAATCGCAGTCCCGTTCCTTCGCCCAAACAGATGCAGGGAACCTGTATACAACTTCCTGGGCGCTGCATTTTGGTTCTCATCGGCATATGCAAAGATTTCCGAGATCATATGCTCGTACTCCGTTCCGGCAAATGCAGCCCCAAGCTTTCTCTTCATAGAATTGTGCTCTGTGTATCTCGCATGCTCCACAGCGATATCCAGCATTTTTGACCGATCCTCAAGCTCCTGCCGCCGCACAGCATTGTCCGCGGAATGCAGTGCCATCAAGCCATTCTCAATATTGGACGCAATGACAACATCTGTCTTTGGGATTCCTTTCCTGAGTTTAAAGAAATCCGCAACTGCCTTGAATCCCTTATCGTTGCTCACAATCACAATCTGTGTCTCCCCGCTCTGGCTGAGTACACCACACTCAGACGCGATATAAAAATCCAGCGCGTTCTTTCCTGTGTTTGCCAGCTTGTATACACGAAAATCACACGCTGTCCGTCTGATAGCCTCCATATATTCCGCCCTGATCCTGTTGCAGCACTGACTGTAAAAAATATATAACATGTCCCCGGTTTCAAGATACTCTACCCCTTTAAGACCATGTGCTCCCCAGACATTCTCGTAATCCACCAAAACTGCTGCCATCCGCCGTCCACCCTCTTCCTATTTATCTCAGAAACAATTCCTGCTCCCATTATATCAAAAGAGAACAGACATGTCATTGACGGCATAGTTCAATTGGCACCGTTCCGACAGCCGCATAAACAGCAATTAAATTTTCCGAACCGGATGACGGATCACTGTCTTCAATCTGTCAGGAGCTGTCCGTCTCGCATCACTCAGATAAATTTCATGGTGTAGTCTCTTGTCGTTGATATCCAGCTGATACCCCTGCTCTGTCATGAAATCATGCATCCTGTTCACAGTTTCCGGTTCGTTGTCGTAAGGCCCAATATGCATACACTGCACGCACAATCCCTCATCATAAGTCCAGAACTCAACCTTTGAAAAATCCTCATGTTTTTTGGCCTCCGCCTCCTGAACTGCCCAGTCAAACTCCTCCTTCGTCACAAAATCCGGCAGCCTGATCACGGAAATAAACTGAAACTTCTCTTTGTGCGCGTAATCGATTCCACATACGCCTTCCTGCCACCAAAATCCCTCCAACGGCGGAACCACGTAATCAAAATATCCATCAATCTGGTGACTCTCCTTCTTGCTCATTTTAATCGTAAAGGCAATCGCATACAGCAATCCGATTGATTCCTTATACTCGCCGCCTTCTATATTGGGATCGCCCTTTCCGCGGACTGCGATATAATTCATCGCGGGCACTGCAATCATGCCTGGCTTGTTCTTTGGCATGTAAAATTCCTTGTACTCCTTCTTATAATCAAATGCCATCTTTTTCTTCCTCCATATATTTCCTTCTCATACGCTCGATGTTCTCCCGCATCTCTGCGCGGATTTCCTTTGGTTCCAGCAGGCTCACTTTATCGCGGAAAGAAAGCAGCCACGTGATCAGATTTTCTTTGTCTGTATAGTCTGCCTGAAATAACAGTCTCCCATCCTCCTGCACCGCAAAACAATACGGTCCAAACTCCTCAACCAGCCTCCACTTGCACTCCGGCTCAAAGAGCGCTTTCACTGCAATTCCGCCTGGAAAAATCTGCTCTCCGCCCAGATCTGGCACTGGAGCCTGTCTCTTAGAAAAAGTGTTGTCCGAAATCTGTATCTGGTCCATGCGGTTTAGCTTAAACAGGCGATAATCCTTGCGCGATTTGCACCAGCTCCACAAATACCAGCTCGACCACCGGAAAATCAGATAATATGGCTCCACACGCCTTTGCGATTCCCCTTTCGGGGAATAATAGGCAAACATCAGTTCTCTGCTCTGGTCAATGGATGAGCGGATCAGCTCAATCTTGGGCACCAACGAATCCTTGTACCAGGAGGATAAGTCGATCAGCACAGACTGGTTTCCAACCATGAAATCCGATGAGTCCACCGACAGCTTTTCCATCAGCTGCCCATAGCGGTTGGTTCCGTTCACACTGTCCAGACTGCGGATACCCGCGATGATATCCTGCATCTCTGTGCTGGTAAACAGCGTGCGGTCCATCTTATAGTTCTCCATAATCGCAATGCCGCCATTGATTCCCTGCTTCGTCACAATCGGAATCCCGGCTTTGCACAGGTCTTCAATATCCCTGTTGATCGTCCGCCTGGACACCTCAAACTGTTCTGCCAGACAGGGCGCTGTGACAGTGTCCTTCTGCAGCAGTATGGACAGGATTCCAATCTGTCTGTCTATTTTCATAGCGAAACGCTGTCCCCCTTTCTTTATCGTGTTGTCATAAAGAACTGTGTAAAACCATTATAACACCGAAAACAGGACAACTGCATGTCTTGTTTATCATACAAAATTGTACTATATTGTTCCGTTTTTGCTCTCGTCACAGACATCTTTCTATGCTCATATCAAAATCTTCCGTTTTCAAATTACAGTAACGCCTGCCCTTTGCCGCTGTGAATTTGAGCACACAGTAATCAGGATCTGTCACTCCCTGCTTATAATACATCGTATCTCCCGCACACCATATTTCCCGTTTGATCTCCTCATCCTGCAGCACTTCCATCCTTCCAACCAGCATGATGCCCTCATACTTAAAACGCCCTTTGCTATAAAAATAGATGCTCGCCTTTGGATTTGTCATAAACTGCTGCGCACGCATGGACGATGTATTGGTCGAAAAATAAAACGAATTTCCCTCAATCTTTCGCGGCGCAAACATCGCTTTGATATTGGGAAAACCGTCCTCGTCCACGGAAGCGACAAAAGCAACCTTTTGTTTGTTGATAAATTCCATCATTTGCTCTCTTGTTATCATTTGAAAATCTCCCTCCTGAAACTACTTTTTTACATGCAGATTCTTAGTCAGCGTATCGAGGATTCGGACGAGATACTGTTCAAACTGCCTCTGCTCCTCCTCAGAAAATCCCTCGTAGAACAGCGTGTTCATCTGCTGGGATACCTGTTCATATTGCTCCTGAATCGACTTGGCGTATTCTGTGAGTGATATGATCGTCTGGCGGCGGTTCCCAGGATTCGTCCGTCTCTCAACAATACCTTTATGCACCATTCCGTCCACCACAATAGATACCGTATTTTTGGCGAGCGACGTTCTCTCGCTGATTTCGCTGATGGTCATATGATCCGTTTTCCATAGGACAAATAAGATCCGCCCCTGCCCGCCGCTGATTGCAATGCCATTTTCCAGCAGCAGCCGCTCAAAAATCCTGTCCTGAAGCTGCTTAATCTGCGTGATATAAAATCCACCTTTTGTCTCCAATCTGCCACCTCTTATCTAGTTAGAATATTTCTATATAGAACCATTGTATAGCATACCATAATATATTGGAAAATTCAATTAAAAAAAGGTTACTTTTACGGGTCAGAAATTGCTGAACTGCGCATTCCGTGAGAACATGATTCAGGAGTGAAAATTTTGCTTCGCAAAATGGGCGATTATTGCAAAAAGCGCGCAGCTCTTTTAAGCAAAACTTTGAGTATCCCCCGAATCGTTACCAGGAGCGGCTTCTAGGCCGTGATTAGTAGCGAAAACAGCTGTCAGAACGCAGAAGAAGTTAATTTTACTGGAATTGTGTGTTCGTTTGTGGTAAGATATTGGCATTGAACAATTTAACAAACATAAATTATCGGAGGCATCTAAAATGGCTAAAAATGAACGATTTAAGACGGTTTATTCACAAGGGACTTTGGATGTAATACAAATTTTGGTAGATACAGAGACCGGAGTGAATTATGTGTTTCGTAAAATTGCAAATGCAGGAGGAATGACACCGCTGTTGGGCAAAGATGGAAAACCCGTTATTTCTCCGATTGTAAGCAACTAACTTTAGTCATTTCAATTCCAGTTTTGTTGGGGAAAACATCAAGACAGAAAAAGACAATCCGATAGAGCATGTTTGAAAAATGCTTTCTGCCAGATGTGCGTCACAATTTGTGGAGATTAAATCATCTTACAGATGATTAGCCAAATGAAGAGCGCATAGGAAGCAAAGGCATAAAGGGCAATGCCTTATGTAACCTGAATTTGGCGCAAATATCACGCAAAGTGGTGAATACGACGCATACGCGTCGTTATGCAGGTGGTAGGAATGATTTTTCAAACACGCTCTAGTTCCTGTGCCAATGCCACATCGCTGATATTGGTGAAAGAATTGTCGTAGCATTCGTAAGAAATACCATTGACATCAAAGAAAACTGCCCCTTGATTTTATCAGCATATTGGTCTATCATTTTGCACATAGAGTCAAACCTTGCTATTTTGTCAAGCCCTTCCTTGTTGAAATTAATCTATGTGCATTATAGCACAATCAGCAGAGTTTTGGCTCTATTTCATTTTTGTTTACGGCTGGAGGTCCGCGTTATGAATTTTGTTGCTGTTCTCAGACAACAGACGTTTTAATTCAGCAATCTCAGCCTCTTTGTCAGCAATCTCAGCATCCTTGTCAGCAACCATTTTGTGCAGGGCAAGAATTTTCTCCTCCTGCAGCTTCTGAAAATATTCATACTCCGCCCGCCTGCGGCACTGCTCCTGTACACGCTCATCCGTGCTGAGCTCATACATTGTATTGACAGCGGATTCCATATACTGGTTTGTCACAGCCATTGCCTTCAATTCCTCCCATGTCCTTGCTTTAAAGAGTTTTGCCCACCGATCGACCTGAAAGCGGCGGTCCTCCTCAGTTGCCAGCTCTATGTTCTTTAATTCTATCACAGACAATTGCAGTTTGTCAGTATAAACTTTGTGGCTTTTTACGTTCGTCATCATGTAGGTGGCATAAAACTCAGGGGATTCTTCAAAGAGCGTAAAGTCGATAAATCCAATATGTATCGCGGGTGCTACATTGATGTAGTCGCTGCCCTTGGCGAGATTGTCGAACGAGCGGCACAGATAGCTGAGGGAACGCTCCTTCCAGTTTCCGTAGTTGACAACCTGCATCTCGAGATTCAATTTCATGTGTCCATTGACAATGACCTGGATATCAAGGATAAAATCCTTATCCGCAATAGAACTGCCGAGAATGATGGGATTTGTTATTTCCACATCAAGCTCCTCGGGGTTCAGATGCAGCAGTGCACCCACGAGCCCTGCGAGAACCTTCTGGTTCTTCTGCAGTACAGCACGGAACATGTAATCGTTGGTCATGTTGTAGCGGATTGTGCCAGTGGCATTTGCAAGATTAGAACTGTTGATTAGAATTGTGTCATTCATATGTGCAAAAATCCTCCAGATATAATAATTTCGTAAATATAGTTAACTTTTAGAAACAAAGCTTTAAAAAAAGAGACTTGCGATAAAATCTTCAATGAGTAAAGCTTCAGAATTGCCGCCGACTGGCATGAAACACATAGTAACACACAAAAAAGACAGTGTCTACCCAAATGTCAAAATTAGCACTCGAAATGTCAAAAATAGTACTAATTTCTTGTTAGAAGTGTGAATCTATAACGTGATTTTTGGGCGCACTACCCCCTTGGTGGAAAAAT
>CAMWXA010000119.1 GCA_947178035.1 uncultured Lachnospiraceae bacterium
TTGATAGATGGAGAAGATGGAGGAGTATCAAAAAATTACAATTGGAAAGGCGGTGGAGGCTATAAGTTTTACGAACTTGCAGAGCCTCTCCTTGTAAAGAATACAACATTTCCTGTTTATCAGATTAATCCTTCCTATACTTGGGATATGGTCTGTGAGGCTATTTGCAAGATTGAAGGCTTTACCTATGAACCATCTGGCGAGTTCCAAGGATATTCGTCAGAAAACAGATTTATTCATATTACAGAAGAATTTGTGAATACAAAGTATGTGATGTCAGTAATGAAATCTTTAGGCGATAAACAAAGCTTACTTATCTATTGTAAAAAGAACCAGGCAGAGATGCTTCTTCCAGAAAATGTAGAGGTTAAGAAAATACCAAAAGATTTATTGGATAAGTGTAATTTTGAAAGTGAGGTGCAGGAATAATGAGTTCAGTGGATAAAATCAAATGGGCTATGAGCCTGCGTGAGCCTCAGTATGAAGCTTTGCAGTATTTTGATGCGATAAGTTCAAAGATTGAATATCGAACTAGCACAAAGGCTGAGGCTGAAAAAATTGCATCTGAGAATTGCCAGGAGCCACATATAATCTCAGTAGATAAGGAGTTCGATTTCCCTTCGTTCTGTTTTGATATGACAACAGGTATTGGTAAATCGCGTTTGATGGGTGCATGTATTTATTATTTGTATAAAACCAAAGGTTATAAGCATTTCTTTATCCTTGCCACGGGAAATACGATTTATGACAAAATGCGCAGGGAGTCTGTTTCAGGGCATCCAAAGTATATGTTTAAGGGACTGGAAGCAGAAATGGGAAGACCAAAAGTATATGACGGTGAGAACTATTTGTCATATCCTGTAAAGTATGTTCAGCAGGAATTGGTGGTAGAGAAAACTTCGGAAATACAGATTTTTATTTTTAATATCTCTAAGATTTTTACTCGAGGTGATTTAGAATTTAAGTTCCATAAATTTAATGAGAATTTGGGTGGTTCGTTTGCAGAGGTATTACGTTCTTTTGATGACTTGGTTATTTGCATGGACGAGGCACACAGATATTATGCTCCGGCTTCAAAGGTGGCTATCAATTATTTGAATCCGGTATTGGGATTGGAATTTACCGCGACACCTAAAAATACAAACAAAAATATCATTTATCATTATGGACTAGAAGATGGTGCTGGCAAGTTCTTAAAAATTCCAGTTGTAATGGGTAGAACGAATACTGCGGGATATTCTGATGATGATATTGAGGAAATGAAGTTAAAGGATGGAATTAAGCTTCATGAACAAAGAAAGTCCATTGTATATAAGTATTGTATTGAAAACAATTTAGAACAGGTAAAACCAATAGTTTTGGTTGCTTGTAAAGATACAACACATGCTAAGAAGATAAAAGAAAAGATTGATTCGGATTCTTTTTTTGGTGGAAGATATGTCGGAAAAGTTATTGAAATTGATTCCAGTACTAGTGGTGCGGAGACAGACGAAAATATTCAGAAGTTGTTGACTATTGAGAAGAATACAAATCCGATTGAGATTGTTTTGCATGTATATAAATTAAAAGAGGGATGGGATGTAAATAATCTGTTTACGATTATCCCACTTAATGCAGCGAAAAGTGATATTTTAGCACTTCAAACAATTGGTAGAGGATTAAGACTTCCATTCGGAGAAATATCAGGTATTGAAGAATTAGATACTTTGGATATTGTTGCACATGATCATTATCGGGAAATTATTGATGATATCAAAAACAATCCCGTATTTAAGAAAAGAAATCTTGATGAGGAAGAGATACCCGAGACTAAAACCGTTAAGGTTGAACCTATTGTAGAAAATCAGCAGATATCTCTATTTGATGAGGCATTACGTGAAAGCAATATAAAATCATATCAAGATTTGAATAGTGAAAACGCGGTTGAGAACTTATTTGCAGAATATCAGAAGGCTTTTGTTAAGAAAGTTGCACCGAAAAAATCTCATGACAATAGTGGGCAGTTGTCCATCTTTGATTTATTAGGAAATAGTGATACTGGAGCAGAAACTGATGGTAGTGCGACAACTCAGGTAGATGAAGGATCAAAGGTTAGCCCTGCTTCTGGTGAGACAGATGTGTCTTTAACTGTACAGCAGGGAGATGTTTCTTTACAGCTTAATTTGCAGAAATCATCTGGTTGTAAGAATGTATTACCATATGCAAAGCAGGAATTTATTAAGAAGGTAGAAGAACTTAAGAGAGTGGCTATTTCTGTTCCTAAGATTGGGATTAGTTATAGTTCTACAATCACATTTAAGCCTTTTATAGTAAAAAGAAATATTACAGATTTTGATGTGGCAGCATCTAGAATCGAAAGATATGACATTGTTAATGATAAATTGCTACAAGCCTTGGACGCAGATGCTCTTATTGTAGAAAATCCAGAGAATATGCTGGCTGTCTCACTATTGGAGTGTATTCCGGAATTTAGTTCTGATGATGCAGAATTTATTCTTGATGTAGTCGGCCAGTACCTGGCTCTTATTGATGGTACGGATGACGAGAAAAAGAAGATTGTACGTCGATATGCAACTGTGATTGTAGAAGATTTAAGAAAACAGATATATGCATCAAAGGAAGAAAGCACAGAGTTCGTATTTAGTGTTCAAAAGGATCTTATTGTGTTTGGCACATTTGTAAAGAACATGAAGGAAAACGGGCGATTAAATTACAAAAAGGAGGTTCGGGATAAGAAGAACATTAAGCAGTATTTGTTTGAAGGATACAAAAAATCATATTATGCAGAAAATGCATTTGATAGTGATGATGAGAGAAGATTGTCAGTCATATTGGAAGAAGATTCAGATGTAATCAGATTTATAAAACCACCTTTGAATCAGTTGGGATTATTTTATAAGGCTGCGAAACAATATAATCCAGATTTCTTAGTGGAGACAGCTGACAAGAAATATATGATTGAGGTAAAAGCGGCTAATCAAACAGATAACGAAGATGTTCAGGAAAAGGCGAAGGCCGCATTAAAATGGTGCGAGTGTGCATCTCAGGTAGATGCTGATGGAAAGACGTGGGAATATCGATTGGTGCCGGGTGACAAAATTGTTGTAGGTAATACATTTAAGTATGTAATTGGTATGGCAGTTCCTATTGTTGTAGATGAAGAATAAGTGGAGGTTGTAGATGGCAGATATAAAAGATTTTAAACATGCTATTGTTCGCCAGAAGATATTAGATGCAGTTCGGAAGGATTTGATAGGACCATCTTCTGTGAACGAAGAATTGAATGAAATTCCAACAAGCAGTTATATTACAGGATTATTATTTCCTGCAGATACAGCTGTAACAGAAGATGAAAACTATTATGATGTTGAGTTTACTGAGAAGAAATTTGATGCTGATGGTGAATCTATGGAAGCGGGCATTTTTGAAGAAGATGAACAGGAAGACAGAATTAAAGGTGGATTTCAAAAACCCTCTTCTATAGGTGTGTCTTTCTATGTTTCTGATGATGTTCAGAAAATTAATGCATATATTAACTGGGGCAAATACTATGCTGAACAGGTGCAAGGTGAAGTGATTGACGGAACTTTAGAGGAAGAAGCAGAGAATAAGAAAAAGAAGAAGCATACAGTTTATATTCGTGAGCAAATGCAGGATGTTGTGGAAATAGACCTGGCTCAAATTGGACGTTCAAAACAGATTCCGCTTGAATCTAATGGCAATATTTATATTTATGTTATGAAGATGCAGTTGGATAATGGCTATAAAATGGTCTCAGTCTATCTGCATAATAATGATAAGTCTGATGGTGATGAGAAGGAATATGAAAAAGTAATGTTCCAGGTGGAAATGCTCATTGCAGATGATTTGATGAATCCGATTTTTGTGCCAGAATACAAATGTAGAAAGGTTGAATTAGAAGACGAGTATTACTATAAAGGCAGACCAGTTTATGCAAGAGGAAGAGGCTGTGCTGCTACGTGGGAAAACAAGACAGAAGAGCTAAATGCAACAGCAATAAAGTCTTCTTTTATTCCAGATTATGAAATCCCGAGTGTAAGTGCACAGATAGATGATATGCCTGAACAAGCTTTTTCGATGCTACAAATGGGATTACCAAAGAAAAAGGATGAAGTTATTTCAAATCTTCGTACTTTGACCTCAATGTATGGAAGTTGGATTACTGACATATTGATGAATGATGAAAATATGCAGGATGAAAAATTCAAAAGTACAGGTCAATCCATTATTGATAAGTGTAATGACGCCAATCGTAGAATGAATAAAGGAATTGATTTGATTGAAAACAATGATAAGGTGTATCAGGCGTTTGTATTTATGAACCAGGCAATGTATTTACAACGGAGTATTACATCCTTTTCGAGAGACTATGGAAATGGAATACCATGCAGTCTTAGGGATTATATGACTGATATGCCTGAAAAGGGAAGAAAGCAGGATCATAGTGAATGGAGACCATTCCAGATTGCTTTTGTTTTGTTGAATTTATATGGAATTATGGATGGAGAGTCACAAGAAAGAGATATTGTAGATTTGTTGTATTTCCCAACTGGTGGAGGTAAGACAGAGGCTTATTTAGGGCTTATTGCATTTACAATTGCCTATAGAAGATTGACTGCTTCTGGTGAAAGCGACTATGAGAAAGATGGCGGTGTAACTGTATTTTTGAGATATACTCTTCGTTTGCTTACAACGCAGCAGAGAGACAGATTAATGCGCCTGATTGTTGCAATGGAGCAGTTACGAGAGAAAAATCAAGAGTTGTACGGTAAAGAAAGAATTACAATTGGATTCTGGGTAGGTGGGAATGTAACACCTAACAAATTTAGTGACTATAGTGATACAGACCAGTTCAAAAAGAAGGAATTCATTAGAAAGCTTACGAAACAGATTATTAAATGTCCTTATTGTGGAAAGTCAATAACAAAGGATGAATATGACATTAATGAAAAAGGAAAGTCTGTAAAAATTCATTGCTCAGATTCGCTATGTATGTTTTCAGCGAGAGCGGGAAGGACAATCCCGGTATACCTTGTTGATGAGGAAATATATGCAAAGTGTCCGACCGTTATTATTTCGACAGTAGATAAGTTTGCACGTCTTCCATGGTCGGAACAAGTAGGTCTACTGTTTGGAAAAACAGATAGATGTTGTAGCAGATGTGGTCACATTGCAATTGGAGAAAAGCATGCAGGAAGACATAATGCAGATGCGGCAGCAGGATTAGAAAAGGCAGAGACTGTTGAATGTAAACCATTCTATCCGCCAGAATTAATTATTCAAGATGAGTTACATTTGATAACAGGACCACTTGGAACTATTTATGGGGGATATGAAACTGTTGTTGAAGAAATGTGCTGCATAGAAAAAAAAGGTAAGAAAATACGTCCTAAGTATGTTGTTTCAACTGCGACGATTAGAAATGCAGGGGAGCAGATTAAAGTCCTTTATGGAAGAGATGAATTTACTCAATTTCCACCAAGTGGTTTTGATACCAGAGATTCTTTCTTTATCAAGGAAGTGCCATTGCCAACAGAGAATTTAGTTAATGCTTCAGAAGATAGAATTGGTGAAATGATTAGTATAGGTCAAAAGCCATTCCGTCAGTATGCTGGTATATGTGCAAGTGGACAATCTGTAAAGACCACGCTTATTCGTTTGTATTCAATAATATTGCAAACAGCTTTGGACATAGCAAAAGACCCTGAATATGAGGATTACATTGATCCATATTACACATTGATAGGTTACTTTAACAGTATACGGGAACTTGGTGGAGCAGTCCGCCTTCTTGACGATGATATTGCAAGTCGTATTCGTGTAGTGAAGAACAAATATAATAGTTTGGAACAGAGGTATCTTAGTTTTGAGGGAAAGAAGGAGATTACATCACGTATTCCCTCGTGGGATATAGCGAAGGTTCTCGAAAAACTGGCTGTATCTTATGATAAAAACAAGGAAAAACAAGGATGTTATGATGTTGTAATTGCAACAAATATGATAGCTGTAGGTATGGATGTTGACCGCTTGGGACTAATGTCGGTTGTAGGTCAGCCCAAACAAAATTCGGAATATATCCAGGCAACAAGCCGTGTTGGTCGTCAGTATCCTGGAATTATATTTACTGTATATAATCCATACAGACCAAGAGATTTATCCAATTATGAGAATTTTGTTGGTTTCCATTCACAAATGTACAGATATGTGGAGGGAACCACTGCAACGCCATTCGCTGCCAGAGCAAGGGACAGGGTATTGCACGCATTGGTAGTTTCTTTACTTAGATTACAGGTAGAGGCTATGGCTGATAATAGCGGTGCATCCCGTATAAATGACATTTCAGATGAGCAGATTAAAGAGATAAAAGATAAAATACTTGATAGAGTTAAGATAACAGCGCCAGCTTCTTATGTTGATACAGAAAAAGAAATTGATGAGTTTATTAACACATGGGAGAACATGGCAAAGGATGATAAGTTGTATTATTTTGTTTCATCTGTAGCTGACGGTAAAAAACGATTGCTTACATACTATGGCGAAAACTACGGAGATAAAGAAAAACCAACATTAAATTCTATGCGAGATGTTGAGCAGTCATCAACAGTATTTTATTGGGAGGGTGTCTAATGAATTTTTATAAAAAATTGGGTGAAGTTCGTCCAAATCAGTTAGTAACTACATATGGGCCAGGTTCAATAATGGATGCTGTGAATGATTCATTAACCGTTTTAGATATTGAGTATTGGAATACCAATAATATTGGAAAAGAGATTAGAGATGCGCGCCTGGCCAGTTATATGAATGTTCATAGATTCTTTATGCCGAAAACAGGTGGTAAGGAGGATATACCAGTTATTTCTTTTCCTTACTATCATGTGTGTTCGAAGGGAAGCTGTAAGTTTTTATTTGATATGCGAGATTATTTTGATATTGACCAATATAAGAATAATCAGGGCGAAGTAAAATGCCCTAAGTGTGGTTTTCCTGCATATCCTTCAAGATTTATTACAGTATGCGAAGATGGACACATGGATGACTTCCCTTGGAGATGGTGGGTACATCATGGTGAAGAAAACTGCAAGGAAGATATGTTCTTAAAATCGATGGGTAATACTTCATCACTTGCAGAACTTCGTGTGGAATGTAATTGTGGTGCCAAAAGAGTGATGTCTGGAGCAATGCAAAAAGAGAAATTTGCGGGATTATGTTGTTCTGGTAATCATCCACATAGGCCAGGATCAAAAGCAAAGATATGTAAAAAGGGAGTCGTCCCTAGCCAGCGTGGTGCATCTAACGTGTACTTTACAGTTACCAGAAATGCAATCTCGATTCCACCATGGACAAACCCTATAAATGATATTATGAGTGCACAGAGAGCAACTATAGAGACTTTGGTAGAGGCTATGGGTGAAGAAGCGGGTCTTTCATTTGCTTATGAGAAATATTTTGCAGATAAATATTCATATGAAGATTTTAAGGCAGCTTATGACAGATTGAATCAAAATATCAAAGAGTTCACCGAATTGAAAGAAATGGAATATGCTGCTATTACACATCATGAGGATGTTAAGTACCAGCATGATGTAAAGTATTTCAAAGCAGAAGAAGTTGACTTAAACGATAGTCTGAAAGAATACATTTCAAGAATAATTAAAATACATAGATTGAGAGAAGTAAGAGTTTTGACTGGATTTACAAGACTAGAAGCTCCTGAACCTGAAGTGGATGAACAATCACATATTGTAAAATTGAAATGTTCTTCTGGTGAAAAATGGCTTCCGGCAGTGGAAATAAATGGTGAAGGTGTATTTATCGAATTGAATAGAGACAAGTTGGCTCAGTGGATGCAGATAGAATCTGTTAAATCACGTTCTGAAAAATATGAGGAATGCTATTCAGCATATTGTCAGAAAAAAGGATGGGAGAACTTTAAAACAAGAAATGCAGAATATGTTTTATTACATACGCTTTCGCATATGTTGATTAAGGAAATGTCTATGCAGTCTGGTTATTCATCATCGGCACTGCATGAACGTATTTATAGCAGTGAAAATATGTGTGGTCTTCTAATTTACACTGGTGCGGCAGATAAAGAGGGTTCTTTAGGTGGATTGGTTGAATTAGGTGGAATGAATAAGTTCTTACCATTATTAAAAGGAGCATTAGAGAATGGATTGATTTGTACAACGGACCCAGAATGTTTTATGAAAAATCCAACAAGTGACAGATTAAATGGAGCGGCATGCCATTCGTGTACTATGATTTCAGAAACAGCATGTGAAAATGGTAACCGTCTGCTTGATAGAGCATTGGTAGTGCCAGTACCGGAACATGAGGAAATGGGTTATTTCAGAGAATTGGTGAGAGATTTATGCGGAATACAAGTGTAAAAATTGAAATACATTGCATGGCTGATAGTAGATGCATTTGAAAACTATTGTTTCAGAGGACTTGGCTTTTCAAATGCAGTGTAGAACTTTTTGGCCTTGGTGATTATCTCCATACGCACATCCCCACTGCTGTTAAGAGAGCTTAGTCTTTCAAGAACTGGGATAGTGAGGAAGTACCTGTCCAGCAGGAGCAGGGAATTCCCGAAAGTGCACGTTGCATGGTAAGCATACCTCACCATCTGTACGACATGGGAAACAAGAGCCATCTCCGATGACTTGGAGATAGATGCACCTTTCCAATCCTTGCAGCTTGGAGGCTATCATGGAATCTGATGCTTAAGGGGATGTATGCTTAGCTGTGGCTGTTTCCTGCCAAGATACCAAGACCGCCAACCTATGCCCATGGATGTACTCAGGCTTTGTGGAATTTTCGGATTCCTAGAACAATTTCTTCGCTCAAAGCATACTTCTGACTGGATAGAGCACTAGGCTGAGTGCAAGGTCTCGGATGATGGCGATGATGTCAAGTTTATCGGAACAAACCAGTGGAATGTAACTTTGAGTGGAAAACAAGATTTGAAGCAGCATAAATTATTTTCAATAAAATGTCTTATAATCGTATGGCAAACTGCCGGAAAGTATGGGGATATGTGTTCAGGGATGCAGGTGAAAAACGTAGACATAGACAAACAAGATTGTTAAGTTATTTCTTTATGACCCCTTAACTGGATGACGGGAAAATGCTTCCGATTATGAATTTCCATCTTCAACTTGAGCATAGTGTGAGAGATGACATCTATCACTATTTTGTAGAATAGCAATGTGAAAGAGTTTGGATAAAGAGATACAGGAGACACAACCAAATGAAAACAATAAATGTAGCAGCAGCAATTATAGTAGATAACAATAAGCTCTTTGCCACGCAGCGCGGATATGGCGAGTTCAAGGACGGATGGGAATTTCCCGGCGGAAAGATCGAGGAAGGAGAAACACCACAGCAGGCCCTTAAGCGGGAGATCTGGGAGGAGCTTGACACGGAGATTGAAGTGGGGGAGCTGGTGGATACGATCGAATACGATTACTCTGATTTTCATCTGTCCATGAAATGTTTTGCCTGTAAGGTCAAATCGGGCAATCTGGTTTTGAAAGAACATGAATCTGCAAGGTGGCTGGGAAAGGATGAGCTGTATAGTGTCGACTGGCTTCCGGCGGATATAGGGATACTGGATAAATGTGGGGAGTTGCTAGAGCATGTTTGACAGCACATAGGACAAAATGTGTATAATTTTTTAGCAGATTGTTTATCACTACAGAGAAATACGAAGCTGATCAGGGAAAATCTGAGGCAGCTTCTGACAGAGAGTGTCGGGACATGTAGTTTGCTAGTACAGCATTGCCTAAATAATGGTGAAAAAAGTGCCTGCTATTTGTGTCAGGACAAGGTGGAGGAAGGAGGCAATGCGGTGGCATTGTTGACTGACGACAACGCGGTACTGGCGCAAACAGCAGGTGCTGTATTCACCGTTATTTGCGCAATGCTGTGCTGGAGTGATCTGTGTATAGTAGATGCTAGGGAGAGGAAGTGGAGGAGATGATTACAGACAGATGAAAAGAAATTTTAGCTTTATATCGAATGAGCTTGCATTTACTGTTAGTCAGAAATGTATGTAGAGGAATACAAGATATATGAGTCTTTGGATTTTAGTTTTTACGTTGAAAGAGTTGTAAATGTGAAAATATTATTTTTACTTAGAAAAACCCTGAAAAAAGTAGAAATTTCATCTGGATTGTAGTAATATGATACATATATCTATCGAAAGTTGGTGATTATATGCGTACACCCATGGATGAAACAACATTTTTAGAATTTTACAAAAATACGATTCTTTGCGCTTCAAATAATTTTCAGCATTTTATTTGCAAAAGACTTGAAATGGATAATAAAATTACGTTTGAAGAACAAAGAAAATTAAGCGATAATGATGATGCATTGTTTGTTGAATCAAAAAAGGATTTCAAGGGAATTATAACAAAGACAACAACATCTAAATTCTTTATAAGTTTCTATGAAGAAATTGAATATAAAAAACTATATAAATATTCGGTGCCGTTCTTTTACGAAATAGGAGAAGGGACAATAGAAAGTGTATTAAAAGAGAAACAGATAACAATATTTGATAGTAAAACATATGAGACAGATTTTGTTATTGACAGAGTGTTAAGTGAAGCGGTTCCTATAGCGTTTTCGGAAGGTGGTAAATATTTTATTAAATTTGTCTTACAAAAGGCATATTTACATTCTGAAACATTCGAACAGATAGATTATAGATATCCTATTGTTATTTATAT
>CAMWXA010000120.1 GCA_947178035.1 uncultured Lachnospiraceae bacterium
GTTATGACGATTGGGTCCCTGCAGATGGGCGTCAGCGCTATGGGACAGGGCGTTGGCTCTGCGCTTGCGACATTTTCGTCCTCCCGGGTGAAAGGCAGCAGGGTGTTTGATTTTCTGGAATTGGATTGTGAGGAACCTGACAATCAGAGTTTCGTGGAGCCGCAAATGGACTGTTTACCGCTTGTGGCGGAACATTTGACATTTTCTTACCGGGATGGGGCAGCGGTTCTAGATGATTTTTCCATTGCAGTCAGGGAGCATGAAAAGATTATGGTTATGGGCGAATCGGGGTGTGGAAAGAGTACGCTGCTGAAACTTTTTCTGCGTTTTTATAGGCAGACGTCAGGGACAATAACGCTGTATGGGCATGACATCGGGGACTATCCGCTTTGGCAGTTACGGCAGATGATTACGTATATTCCGCAGAACAGTTATTTGTTCGAGGGCAGTGTCTGGGAGAATATTGCTTTTGGGTATGGCGGCGAGGGAACCGTGAGCGACGCGCAGGTCAGACGCGCGGCAAAGTCGGCATATGCGGAGGAATTTATCCAGATGCTGCCGCAGGGATATGATACGCTTTTGACGGCAGGCGGCAGCAATCTCTCGGGCGGACAGCGGCAGCGCATTGCAATTGCAAGGGCATTTTTGCGGGACGCGCCCATTCTTCTTATGGACGAACCGTCCTCTGCGCTGGACGCCCAGAGCGAGAAAAAGGTCCAACAGGCGATGGAAGAGCTGGCGCGTGAGAAAGTCGTCATTATGGTGACACATCGGGCAGGAGCGTTCACGGCGTTTGACAGGATTGTGCGGCTGTAGGGGAGACGTGAAAATACTATTCCGATACCACTTTGCACCGTTTTTCAATATTGATCAGCGCTTCATAGCGTTTGCGCTCCATCTCTGTCAGGCGGCTGCTCTGCAGCAGAAACTGGAAACGCATCGCTTCATTTCCGATAATGTTTCGGAGCATGCCCTTTGCATCTGCAAAATTCTCCCCAGTTGCACCCTTTAACGTAATGGAAATAACCGGAAATTTCCCCATGTACTCCGCACATAGTTCTTGTTGTTTTGAAATTTCGAGCCCGTCAAAAAGCGTACTATCACTCCCTGTCTCAAAAAAGTATTTTAACATACTCATATTCAGGGTTTTTCCAAACCGCCTTGGACGCGTGAACAGATTGACCTTTCCGAAATTCTCCAAAAACTCCTTAATCAGCCCTGTCTTGTCTACATAGTAAAAGTTCTGTCTGCGCATCTCCTTAAAACTCTCAATCCCCATAGGAAGCCTTGCTGTCATCGCCATAACTTACTCCTTCCTGCCAAAACAGCTGTACCGCTATACTGCTCTGCTATCAGTATAGCACATCTTCCCGCAAAAAGTATATGGAATTGATGAGATTCCTGAAAAGGTTAATCCTTTTCCTTCTCAGATTTTTTGGATTCGCTTTTTTCACTCATATCTGATATACTTTTATAAAGAGCAGGTAACAGCATGAATCGCTGCATCCATGATCTGCATGGATACAGAGAGGAAAGGAAGACGGACAATGAATACCCACATTGAGATAAAAAACGCCAGAATCCACAATTTAAAAGGAGTTGATGTCAGCATTCCCAAACATAAGCTCACTGTCATCACAGGCGTGTCGGGCAGCGGGAAATCCAGTCTGGCATTTGATACGCTGTATGAGGAGGGAAAGAGACGATATCTGATGTTTTCCGGTACGGAATTTATGGTGGATTCCGTTCCAACCTTTGACAGCATGACCGGGCTTTCGCCGACCGTTGCGGTCGAGCAGCGGATTATCCGCCAGTCCAACCCGCGCAGCACTGTTGGAACCAAGACAAAGATCGGCACCATGCTCGCGGCACTGTTTGCCAATTATGGAAGCTGTCCATCCGGGTATGACGACGGACAGCCCTTGGACATCGCCATGTTCCAGAAAAATTCCCCGAGAGGAATGTGCGTGAAATGTCTGGGGAAAGGTGTGGCCAAATGGCTTGATGTCGACAAACTGTTTGCTGATAAAAACCAGCATATCTATGAGATTGCGTGTGACCTGGGCAAAGGAGGCTCGACGAGAAACATGCTGGTGGATTTTTGCGGACATTATAACATAAACCTGTGGGAAGACCGGTTGTGCGACCTCACAGAGGAACAGCTCGATTTGCTGAAATACGGGGATGGTGGAAAGACGAAATTTTACGGATTTATTCCGTGGATTTCCATGCTTACAAACGGCTCCGTGTCAACTTCCAACAGGCTGGCGTATCTGTTGAAAAATGCAGGCATGATGGAAGACAGAATCTGTGCAAAGTGCTGCGGAACGGGACTGGGCGAAAGAGCTTCCCACACAACCTTTGCCGGAAAAACCATCAGCGAACTGGAGCGCATGTATATCAGTGATCTGCTTGATTTTATGCGATTAGATTGTGATGGGAGTAACCCGTTGTTAAAGGAAATTACGACAAAGCTTTCCTGTATGGTTGATGTGGGGCTGCATCATCTCTCGCTGTCCCGCCCCGTTCCGTCGCTCTCGGGAGGTGAGATACAGCGGTTATTTCTGGCAAGCTACATTATCGCAGAGATGGACTCCATCATTTTTGTGTTTGATGAGCCCACAATCGGATTACATGAGATTGAGAAGGAAAACCTGATACGCATTATCCGAAAACTGATTGACAATGGAAACACTGCTGTTGTGGTAGAACATGATGAACATTTTATCCGTGAGGCAGATTACATCATTGATATGGGCCCTGGTGCCGGCACCCAGGGAGGCATTAAAATCTACGAGGGAAACTACGATCAATTTCTGACATGCACTGAATCAAGAACAGCCCCCTATTTATCGAATCAGAAAGGCTTCCCGGTCAAGCGAAAATATCGGGAGACTGATAACAGGAAAATGCTGACAATCGCCGGCGCGACACTGCATAACCTGAAAAATGTGACGGCTGAGATTCCCCTTGGTGTCATGGTGGGGGTGGCAGGCGTGTCGGGCAGCGGCAAATCCAGTCTGATCGCAGATACCTTAGTGCCAAAGTTGAAGGAGCAGTTAAAAGCCAGATGTGTCATGGATGAGGACGGCGAGGATGGACCAGAAGAAGCAATTGATACGGGAGTCACATTGACAGGGGTGAATCATATCAAACACTGCTACATCATAGACCAACGGCCGATCGGGCGAAGCCGAACATCATGTCCCGCCACATACACAGGTATTTTTGACAGGATACGCAGCCTGTTTGCAGAGAGCGACAAAGCAAAGGCGGCGGGTTATACAGCAGGGATGTTTTCCGTAAACAGCAAGGGCGGCTGCCGCAAGTGCAAGGGCGACGGTGTCGTTCATTACCATGTGGGACTTGGCAATTTTATTGACATTGACTGTGATGTGTGCGGCGGCAGCGGATATATCAGGGAGGCAATGTCCGTAACGGTCGACGGAAAAAATATCCGCGATGTGCTGGAGATGAGCGTGGACGAGGCAAGGGACTTTTTTGCGGACAAGGATAAAACCATTGACAACATACTCATGATCTTACAGCGTGTGGGAATGGGGTATATCAAATTAGGACAGGCGACACCGACGATTTCCGGCGGAGAGAGTCAGCGCATCAAACTTGCCAGAGAATTATCCAAAGGAAAGAACAACAAAGACGCACTGTACATTTTAGATGAGCCGACAACCGGACTTTCCTTTTACGACAGCGAACAGCTCATGCGTCTGTTAAATGAACTTGTCGATATGGGAAATTCCATCATTATCACAGAGCATGACTCCTATGTGCTTTCCAACTGTGACTATCTCATCGAGATGGGTGAGGGCGGCGGCAACGATGGCGGTAATGTGATTGCTGCCGGAACGCCCGCGGAACTAAAGAGGAACCCCCAATCAATCATAGGAAGGTATTTGAAATGAGGACAGATATCAAAGAGAAAATAGATGCATATCTTGCAAGCCATCACTATCGTCAGTTAAACAGTGTTCTGCTGTGCAGGGATGATGAACTTCTGGCGCGCTGCTATTATAATGGTTTTCAGGAAAACAGCAAAAATGAGATTGCGTCCGTGGCGAAAAGTATCATGTCTGTCTGTACGGGAATCGCTCTGGATAAAGGATTGCTGCCCAGTCTGGAAGAGCCAGTTTATCAATATATTCCTGCGTTTCGCGAAGGACGCGATCCGTTTCACAGAATGATCACAGTGCGGCACTTGCTGACAATGACGTCAGGAATCTATTGGAACGGCGGTGTCCATTATCACTGCCCCATGATGCATCAGCTGCGAAACGCAGGCGACTGGATTTCGCATATTGCGGACTGTGCAGTTGTGGACTTGCCGGGGACGAAGTATCTTTATAAGGAGTGGGATGTGATTCTGCTTGCAAAGGTGCTTGATCAGGTATGCGGGGACATGTATGATTTCATGAAGGACAATCTGTTCGAACCGCTGGAGATCGAAAGCACGCGTTGGTACCAAAGTCCCTGCGGCGTATATTACAGTGTCGGAGATGGTACAGATAATGATGCGGATAATGGTACGGATAATGATACAAAGCTGAAGCTGACAGCGATTGACATGATGAAAATTGGACAACTGTTCCTGCATGGCGGAAGGTATCAGGAGAAACAGATTTTGTCAGAACGTTACATTCATCAGGCCGTGTCACCGCTAAAATGCAATCCAGGTTATGGCTTTCTGTGGTGGATATGGGAAGACTGTTACGGCTGTCGGGGATATGGCGGACAAAGTGTCACCGTGATGCCGGACGCAAATGCAGTGATTGTGACGCAGGCAACACCGACAGACAGGGGAATGGGGTACTACGATGTGGTGGATTACTGCAAGAAGCTGATTCTGGGAAATGCCTAAAATATTATTTTGTTGTATACTGTAGATTTGAGGAGGTTACGAGTGAAATGATTCCAGTTTATGAAAATGAAAACAGGGCAGCAATAGGATTAGGAACATACCTTGGTTCTTTTTCCGACGAGGATTCGAAGCAATACATAGACGCGATAACATATGCGGTAGAAAATGGGATTGCGGCGATCGACACAGCCATCAATTACAGAGGAATGCGCTCGGAAAAAGATGTCGGAAATGCCGTGAACGCGCTGATTTCATCTGGTGCGATCAAGAGAGAAGATATCATTATCGCGTCGAAGGCGGGACTTTTGTTCGGCGATATCACGAGCGGGCGAAACCCGATGAAGTGTCTGCAGGAAGTGTTGGCGCCAAAGGGAATCCAGCTGAGTGATTTCTGTGAATATGATGGGCTGTATCAGACATTGAATCCGGATTTTTTTGACACTGCTCTGCAGCTTAGTCTTCAAAATCTGGGAATCGACATGCTGGATATCCATTACATTCATATTCCTGAAATCACACGTGCCCAATTGACAGATGCGGAATTTTACGAGAGAATCGCAAAGCTTTTTGCGTGGTACGAGAATAAAGTGGCAGAAGGAAAAATCAGGTATTACGGATTGGCTCTTGAGCTGTGTGCCATGGAACCGGAGGAAGAAAAGTGGTACATCAATGTCGAAAAGGCAGGCCACATTGCAAGGGAAATCAGCAACGGAAACAGTCATTTCAAATACATTCAGATTCCCTATAATATCCAATATCCGTATGCTGCCACAGTGCGGAACCAGTCATACAAAGGGGAGAACTGTTCGCTGGTGGACGCTGCACACCAAATGGGATTGAGAGTGATTGGCAGCAAGCCCTTGTGCGGCGGTAAAGGATTTGAGAAAGCCACTTTGAAGGAAATGATTTCGTTTGCGCTGAATGGTGTGGATGCAATCAACGTTGGCAGTAAGAATATAAATCATATTCAGGAAATATTGGATTTGCGATAACCCTCCATGCCAACATCGGACAAAAATTGCCTGATTGGATAAAAAGTATGTATAGAAGCTCATATACATAAATTACTGCCCCTCTAATAAGAGGCAGTAATTGATAACTAAAAACGTACGTTCTTTATAGGCTAATTTAATATCATAGCGATATATTGTCCATCATTTCCGTCAATGGTAAACATCGATTGACCATTGTCTGTTACAGTATACCGGCTTAGCTCAACGAACATTCCTGACACATCATCATAGCGGTAAAGAACGGCCTGCTTTCCAGCATTCTCTATATCCCAGCCAATGTGTATATTTACGGAAGTGGGAAGCGCTCCCTCCGAAGTCAGCGCAAAAGTGCGCACCGCCGTTGCGGTTGTCTCGACCTTTGCAGAAATCTCTGTCTGATACGAGACATTCCAGGGTGCAGAAGCGGATGATACATTTGTTCCCGCAATACTCAATACAAAATCGCTGTCGATATGAAAAGCACACAGGATATTTCTGCCAGAAATCAAACTGAGTGTTTCCGCAGGAACTTCAAATCTGTTTCCAGTAAGAATCTCTGCCACACTACCATCTGGTGTTTCAACAATTAGCTCATTTGCGGACGCCCAGTCCGTATTCAGAATTTGTTCTTCTGGCTGTACATTATCCGGGTCAAAGAAGTTTACTGTATAGGATAAATTGACTCCACCACCTGTAATCACGACCTCAAAGGTATCTCCGGCATGATATCCGTCAATCCCGTCTGGGCGGAAAATGATGCATCCTTTCTGTCCATATCCGCCGTTATCTACATTGAAATACCCATTGGAAGCGCCAGAAGAAAAGTTCCATGTCATACCGTCGTTAACTCTCCTTAAGGTGACATGTACCGCATTTTTGTCCACACTGCTGCCAATGGAGACCGACCATGGGAAACTGGTGCCAAAATATTCGACAGGCATATTCTGTGCTGGCCAGGCAACCTGCGTTTCTGATGCAGAACGGCTCCTGTCAAAACAGTACAGTGCGGAATAGGTTCCTCCAGTTCCATAGACTGCCCCAAAACCAGTCTGACCCATAGAAGGATTCAGAATCCAGCGTCTGTGTCCCACACGGTCAATATTGCTGGAATCCCCATCCTGCATCCATGACAGTACGATCGTCTCGTTTAAGGAACGGTTCCAGGATGCCATTGCGATATTACAGCTGGATGCGCCATCGTATCCCAGCTTGTACATGGTGTCAGACATGCCGGCAGGTTTGGATGGACTATGGCTTAAATTGTGATTTGCATAGTTAACCAAAGCGGCAGCCTGCGCTTTTCTGTTATACTCCTCATTAAGAGTGACATTGTCCTGCAGTCCGGCGATGTATCGGATTTGGTTCATCATCTTCATAGCAGCATCGAGCGTGTCCTGTGATAAGACACCTGCATTGTCGTATGGCGCGGTCAACTGCGGATTTACCGCAAAATTAAGCGGATCATTTAACGTAACGCCATCACTCTTGATACGTGCACTAATTTCGGCTTGTGTATGATAAGCCACATTGAGATGTCCTCTGGATTCCTCCTCTGCATGGACAGAAGGGAGTTCTCCCATACCACTCCATTGTACTGTGAAAACCATTGCGGCGGCGGCAGCGATCGCGCAGGCTTTTCGCAGTTTTGTCTTAAAACTCTGTTTATACATTATAATACCTTCCTTTCTGTTCTAATCCTGAACATTTCTCCATTTTATTATATTTCTTTTTGCAATCTGCTGTCAATAATCATAAATGTTCAAATCAAAATTATACCAGGGCTGCTGTTACTTTTCACTTCCACGCCAAAGCAGTGGAAATCATGCGCCAAAATGCGAAAAGCGTTCGCTTTTTCCCTTTAGTTTTTTATGTGCAAAATCTGCTATAATTCACACCTCAATAACTTATAAGATGATAAAAACTGGCGTAGGTGTGAATTGTAACGGGCTGCTATTCACGGCTTGAGAGCCGCTCATAGTAAGAAAATCGTATGCTAATGCTGGAAGGAAGTTGTACAAATGACATCTATTGTATATACTGTAAATAACTGTTTTGAAATGACACTTTGTATTTTGTAATGCCAATAAAATGATTTAGAGAATCTAAAAAAACCTATAACAGAACTGCGCAATATCAATGTTGACGATATATCTGTTTCACAACAAAATAAGTGCAATTTACAACATTTCACGAGCGAGATTGGGGCATAACGACGATAATTGTAACAAGCGTATCATTCAAATTTCTTGCGTCAACAGACGCATTGATCACAGGAAACAGCAAATATTTTAGTCGCCTGTTATAATATGTGTGCGAAAAAGGGAGTGAAAAAATGCAGATAGCGATATGTGATGACGAGAAGGAAATCAGAGAGTTGTATGCGGAGAAAATCAGACAGCTTTATCCATATGCAGACCTTGTGCAGTACCAGTCGGGCGAGGAGCTTCTTGCGGCACACCACAAGCCGGATATTCTGCTGCTCGACATTCAGATGCCGGGCAGAAACGGAATGGAAACCGCAAAACTGCTGCGCAGAAGCAGCAGAGAGATGGTCATTATATTTGTCAGCGCCCTGGAGGAGTATGTGTTTCAGGCATTTGACGTGGGGGCATTTCACTATCTGGTGAAACCCTTTCAGGATGAAAAATTTGCGGAAGTGTTGGCGCGTGCGGCAGAGCAGTATGAAGAAAACAGGAAGCAGGAGAAGCATACGGACAATGAAAAGCCAGGCCTTGTGATTACCAGGGGCGGGGAGCATATCACCGTCAGAATCGCGGACATTGTGTACGCGGAGGTATATGACAGAAAGGTGATTATCCACACGATGGAATCCGATATTGAATATTATGGGAAAATGAAGGAACTCGAGGAAAAGGTGGGCGATGACTTTTACCGTCCGCACAGGGCGTATCTCGTAAATTTTAATTATATCAGGAAATATGATGCTGCAACGATTTACCTGAGAAGAGGACAGGCGCTTATGGCAAAGCAGAACTATCATGATTTTGTGAAGAGCTATCTGAGATTTAACCAGAAGGGAGGAGGCCGAAAAGAATGATAGAGAACGGACTGCTTTTCAATCTGGCGGCAGGGCTTCTGTCCCTTGCGGAGCCGATTTTGCAGGGGTACTGTCTTGGCAGGCTGGTAAAGCCATTTATGGAAAGAAAAGAAAAAGTGCATCTTGTGTGGGCTGTATATTCCCTGACAATGCTGGTACTCATTGCCATGAGCTTCTATCTGGGCGCTTCGTCTTCTGTGATGATTGGAATTTCTGCGGCATTTCTGGTGATGTGCCGGACAGATCAAAGAAATTATGAACAGAAACTGTTTCTTGCGGCATCATTCTTTTCTCTTTGCTGGCTTGCCTATGCAATAACGGAAATCTTGTACGATAACCTATACAGTTATGCCACACATACAGACTTTATGGAGAAGTCCCCGGACTATTTGTGGGAAGCACTGTTTGCGGCAATGTGCGTGGTGTATCTCGTGTTGGAAGTTTCGATTCTGCTTGCCAGCATCTGGTGTGTAAAGAAGGTCTATACATACAAGTCCGCCAACATGACAAAAAAAGAGCTGTGCAGCCTGCTTGCGCCGTTGTTCACGGGGGCAGTCGGATTTGAAATCATACAATATTACCGCAGTTTTTACATTCTGGAGAATGGAAAAAGTACAGGGACATACGATATGTGGGCGCTGGTTTACTATGCTGTGTCCATCGCTGTCGTTGTGGTTGTCGTCGGACTGTACCAGAGCATCAAGGCAAACCAGGAAGAAATTCTCCAGAATGAGCTGCTTGCCGCGCAGGTTGACAGTATCCGTCATCACATCGGGCAAGTAGAAGGACTGTACCAGAATATCCGCGGTATCAGACATGATATGGCGAATCATATCATGACGCTGGAACGGCTTTACGCCAGTGAGCAGACAGAGGCAGCGAAGGCGTACACTGCAGAGTTAAAGGCTGCGCTCGCGGAAGTGGTCGGGGAGATTAAGAGCGGCAACCCGGTGACGGATGTGATTTTGCAGGAGTGGAAAGGCGAGGCTGAGAAAAGGGAGATCCTGTTTTCGTGTGATTTTTATTATCCGGCTGGTTCGGATATCAATGTGTTTGATTTGAGTGTGATTCTGAATAATGCGCTTCAGAATGCAATGGAACACACGGCGAAAAATGCGTCTGTCTCCATTCGCTCATACCATAGAAACAATGCTTATATGATAGAGATTGCAAACAGCTTTGACGGAAATCTGCAGTGGGATTGCGAGAATGGACTTCCAGCCACATCAAAGACAAGTGTGGAAGGCCATGGGTACGGTTTATCCAACATCCGCAGGGTGGCAGGCAAGTATGCAGGCGATCTTGTGATTGATGTCAGAGACGGGAAATTCTGTCTCAGTGTGATGCTGATGATGGATATGAAGTTGTAATATCCTCTTCAGATAAGATTCCTGAGCATGATGATAAGTATGAGCTGCACCGTCTGCTGAGTACATTGTTTTCGATGGAATTGACCGCCGCAGAAAAATTAGGGATTATTGAAGCCGAGTACAGTATTCCGATAGACGATAAGTTGAGAAAGGATGTGAGTGCCATGTGTAATCTTTCACAGGGAATCAGGGAAAAAGGCAGGGCAGAAGAAGGCGAAAGAATTATTTTGAATATGCACAGGAAAGGTTATACTCCTGAACAGATAGCTGAGATTGTGGAAAAGACAATTGATGAAGTAGAGGCTGTCATCAGGAAAAGAGAGCCTGTACTGGCATAACAGAGGCAATTTTATAACACAAGCATTAAAGCAGTGAATTTGTTTTTATAAAAAACCATTTCATTGATGATGTTGCGGAATGGTGTAATGTCCATTTGTGCGTTGTCTATG
>CAMWXA010000121.1 GCA_947178035.1 uncultured Lachnospiraceae bacterium
GTCAAGCATCCTGATATAATCATAAATCTGGTCGATTCCCATATCGGATGTGATCTGCCCATCCTCCGGCTTTCTGCGCTTAAATATGACAGGTTCCCCCTCCTGCGGCACTGGCACTATTTCTTCTTTGCCATCCTCTAAAAATAGCGGAATCATCTCCTGAAAAATAATATCGGAACAGCGCACAAAGATTTCCTGCGCACTTCCCTCCAGAGACAACACGCGCTTCATATATACCGGACCTCCGTCAAGTTTCTCTGTCATCCTGATGGCTGAAATCTTTGTCTCCTTATGGCCACGCACGATCAGATTCTGCAGGGGACTTCCGCCGCGCCCATAAGGCAAATCTGTCATGTGGAACACCACGCACTCCCAGTTGTCCGTAATCTCGCGCGGCATAATATAGGACCAATGCGGCAGAAAGATATAATCTGGTTGAAAACCGTGCACATTCTCTGCACTGAATTCTTCTCTCGTCGTATAAATGGCAATCTCATGAACCCCTTCATACTTTTTCTGCAGCGCTTTTGCGCGCTCAATATTCCATGATTTGATTGTTGCAACAATAATCCTCATTCCATAACATCCTTTACATTTCTTTTTCGTACTGTATATATTCTGGCCAGTCTTTTCTGCGAAAACCACACTTCTCAAAAGCCCTGGCAGATGCGCGGTTTTCATATTTTACCTGTCCGACAAGGTTTGTGACATGTGATCTCTTATCGGCCGCAAACTGCGCCTGTATCATGCGGAGCATTTCACTTCCATAGCCTCTTTTTCGCTGTTTGGGCGCTACGCTGTAATCAATCAGCGCCTCGCTGCCCTGCACATTCAGCCGGATCTGTCCCACAGGTGTCCCGCCGTCGCACAAGACATACTGATACACGGATGCATCCGCCATCATCTTTTCAAACCATTTCACATGATTTTCATATGGAATCTTTTCTGTGTGGAAAGCATTTGCACGAACCACATCATCATTCGCCCATTCAAACAGCAGATCCAAATCTCCCTGACAGGCCCTTCGCAGCCACAAGCTCCTTTTCATTCCATGCCTCCTCAACGTAACCTCCGCTGTCACCCGATATCCTCAAACGAAAGCGGTGTCCCCCGCTTCAAATCACGCTTTGCCCTCTGCCCAAGCACCTCCTTATAATGTTTGGGTTTTAATCCATACGCTGGCCGGATACTTCTGATATTTTCCGGCGTCAGTTTTTCCCCCGCTGCGATGTCTTGCACGACAAAGAGAGAGCGCCGGAAGCAGGCATTGCTCTCCTCCTGCTTGGAAACACCGTATTGGACTGTTCCGATCGCCTTCTCCACCGCGCGCACCTGACAGACCATCTCACGAAATTCCTGCGGCTCCATGGAGAAGCTGGAATCTGGATTCTTGATCGCACGACTGATACAGAAATGCTTCTCAATGATACTAGCCCCCAGTGCCACAGCCGTCACAGCGCTGAATGCTCCCATCGAATGGTCAGAAAGTCCGATTGGAATATCAAACCGCGCCTTCAAATCGCGAATCGTGCCAAGATTCATCTCCTCGTATTTTGCCGGATAAGCGCTCGCGCACTTCATCAGCGCAAGCTGCCGGTTCCCAGTGCCATAGATCGCCTCCACCGCCTCATTGATTTCCTCTAAAGTGCCCATCGCAGTTGACATGATAATCGGCTTGTTCTTGGACGCAATATACTCCAGCAATGGAATGTCCACCAGTTCAAACGAAGCGATTTTATAAAAGTGCACCCCCAGCTTTTCGAGAAAATCAACAGAAGTATTGTCAAACGGTGTCGACAAAAAGTCAATTCCCACTTTTGCCGCCTCATCCCGCAGCGCTTCCTGCCACTCCCAGGGAGTGTATGCCTTCTGGTACAATCCATAGAGATTTTCGCCCTCCCAGGTACCCTTCTCAATCTGAAAATATTCATTATGACAGTCGATCGTCATCGTATCCGCTGTGTAAGTCTGTATCTTGACACAGTCTGCCCCGGCCTCCTTCGCCGCATGAATCAGCTCCAGTGCACGCTCAATGCTCCCCGCATGATTAGCGGACATCTCTGCAATGATATAGGTGGGATTTCCATCCCCCACAATTCTTCCATTGATATTTAAAGTACTGCTCACAATTTCCTCCATCAATTTCTATCTTCTCCATCCTCACACCGCAGAAGCTTGTATTTCATCTCCGCAAGTGCCCAATCCTCCGGGGTATCAATATCCTGCACATACCTTTCATCCTGTATATAGGGAACTGCGTTCTCCATCCAGATCGCTTTCTGCTGCTGGAAGCGCCTGACATTCAGACAATAAAACTGACCACAATCATGGTACAATGGCTCCAAATCCTGCGAGCGTTTCGCCATGTTTTCCGGCCACTTCGGTGTCAGTCTCCCATCCTTTACCACAACGCCCCGCTGCGGCGGGAAAGAAAACTTCACCACCGGAATCACGCAGTCTGCCTGCTCCTGCTCCAAAAGCATCATCGCTGCCTTTATCGCACTGGCTGTCACAAATGGTGCTGTGGGATAGATGCAGCACGCCGTGCAAAAATCCATTCCGTTTCGTGCATAGGACGCAAGAACTTCCTCAATCACATCCGCTGTCGTGGCAAAATCATTGGAAGTCTTCTCACTTCTAAAAAACGGCACCTTAGCCCCTGCCCTTTTTGCCACCTGTGCAATCTCCTCATCATCTGTTGACACCATGACTTCATGAAACAAACCGGCCTGCAATGCTGCCTCAATACTGTACTCAAGAATCGGTTTCCCCAGAAACGGTTTGATATTCTTGCGCGGTATCCGCTTGCTGCCGCCCCTTGCTGTTATGATGGCTACACTTTTATTCATGATTCCCTTCTCCTTCTTCGTTACTATTCACACAAACTGATTGACGCATGATGCCCACTACTTTGGCGTGGAATCTGTCTGCGGCCACACATCGTTACACATTACGAAAAGTCTGGCCTTTCAACCAGACTTAAACGCACACTATTTCTTATAATAGTCCACAATCTTTCGCACTGCCATAATCACGTCATCAATATCCTGATCGGTCAATGAATAATAAATCGGCAGACTCATCATCTCCTCATATAACTTCTCCGCATTGGGACAAAGACCCTTTTTGTATCCCAGCCTCTCATAATACGGATGCCAGTACACTGGAATATAGTGTACATTACAACAGATATTCTCCGCCGTCATCGCCTCGAAAAAGCCCTTGCGGTCAATCGTCAGCAGCTCTGGCTTAATCCGCAGTATGTAGAGATGTCTCGTCGTGTCAGACTCTGCAGTCTCCTGCTGCACAAAAAGCTGTGGTATCTGCGAAAACGCTGCATTGTATCGCTCGACAATCTCTCTGCGTCTCTTTGCAAACTGTGCAAGCTTGTCTATCTGGCTTAGAATCAATGCACACTGTATATCCGTAATCCTGTAATTGTATCCTAAGTCAATCTGCTCATGATACCATGGACCGTGGCTCGCATTCTCATAACATGTCTCATCTTTCGTAATGCCGTGGGAGCGATAGAGCAGAAGCTTTTCATACAAATCCTTGCGGTTTGTGAGCACCGCGCCGCCCTCTCCGCCTGTCACAGTCTTGACGGGATGAAAGCTAAAAGTCGTGATATCTGCAATGCTGCCAACATTCCTGCCTTTGTATTTTGTGCCAATGGAATGCGCCCCATCTTCTATCAGCACAATCCCCTTGTCATGGCATAGTTCCAGCAGCTCATCCAGCGGCGCCGCCTGCCCCGTGAAGTCCACCGCCACCACAGCCTTTGTTTTCTCCGTAATCTTCTCCCGCACACACGCCGGATCGATGTTGTAGGTATTCGGATTAATATCTGCAAATACTGGTCTTCCCCCACAGTAGAGTGCACAGTTTGCAGACGCTGCAAAGGTAATCGGTGTCGTGATCAGCTCATCTCCCGCGCCTACTCCAGCTGCCATCGCCGCAATATGAAGCGCCGCAGTACCGTTGCTGACCGCAACGGCATACCTCGCTCCCGTAAGCTCACAGAGCTTTTGTTCCAACTCCACCACTTTCGGACCACAGGTAAGATAATCGCTGGTGAGCACTTCCTCCACTGCTTTTACATCTGCCTGGTCAACAAACTGATGACCATAATAAAGTTTTGTGTCTCTGACCGGGATGCCTCCCGCAATCGCTGGTTTTTCCATAATTTCCCTCCATGCCGCCTGGCAGAGTTCTCTTTTAGCTGTTTTTTAGTTTTGTGTTCTGAGAAGCTCCCGAATCTGTTCTACCGAAAGCCATTCTGCATTGTTCCCTGACGAGTAATAGAACCCTTCTTCCACCTTTCTGCCGCTTGGATTTGGCCGCTTTGACTCCTGCCAGAACATCTGCGGATAGATAATAAAGTTCTTCTCGTACTCGTATGTCGTCATGGAATCCTCCGGCGTGATCATCACCTCATGAAGTTTCTCACCAGGACGGATGCCAACCTCCACTGTTTTCATGCCAGGCGCCATCGCCTCCGCAAGGTCTGTGATTTTAAAGGAAGGAATCCTGCTGATAAAGGTCTCGCCGCCCTTCGCCTCCTCGAGCGCCTTGATCACAAGCTCAATCCCCTCTGTCAGGCTGATCCAGAATCGGGTCATGCGGTAATCTGTGATTGGAAGCTCGCTGGCTCCCTCCTCAATCAGCTTTTGGAAAAGCGGAATGATAGACCCTCTGCTGCCCGCCACATTTCCATAGCGCACAATCGAGAAATTTAAGTCCTTCGTACCACAGTACGCGTTGGCAGCGATAAACAGTTTGTCCGATACAAGCTTCGTACCTCCGTATAAATTCACTGGGTTGACCGCCTTGTCCGTAGACAGTGCGACCACCTTCTGAATCCCTGTATTCAACGCCGCGTCAATGACATTTTGGGCGCCGTTCACATTGGTCTTGATCGCCTCGTTGGGATTGTACTCGCATGCGGGCACTTGTTTTAATGCCGCCGCATGAATCACATAGTCAACACCCTCAAACGCGCGCTTCATGCGCTCGTAATCGCGCACATCGCCGATAAAGAAGCGCAGTTTATCCTGATACTGTGCAAAATCGTTTGCCATCACCCACTGCTTGAACTCATCCCTCGAGTAGATAATAATCTTTTTGGGATTGTAATGCGTCAGCGCATACTCGGTAAAACACCTTCCAAAAGAGCCTGTACCACCTGTAATCAATATCGTTTTATCATCTAATATCATCATAATCCTCCAAATTTATTTTCCATATGATAAATCTAATCCAAATTCTACCATAATTTTCTCTATCCGTCAAAACAAATGCAAACGGGCTATTCCTTTTCACTCCCTTATATAATATAGTTTGTCTTATCCCCACGAAAATATGTATTCTCCGCCCTGTCATCAGGACGAGCTGCGGCGTATCTTATTGCGGTAAAAATATAGTAACTGAAAATAAAGCATGAATCCCAATGGGGACTTCATATGCATCGCCGCGAGCTTCTTCTGCTCCTCGTCAAAGGCATTCTGATAGTAAATATTTTCCTGAAAATCTGGAAAGTCATGTTTGATTCCATCCGCAATCTGTCTCAAAAACTTTAATTTAGGTCTTTTCACCCCAAGCATATAGGTAAACAGCGTGTTCATATAATAGAGCTTAGAAAAAGCAAACTCAAACTCCTGCCTGTATGGCTTATAGATACCATATCTGCGCGCCTCTTCGATTAAGCGCTTTCCCATCGCAAGTCTTGCCTCACACTTTTCCACACTGATCTCATGTACAGTGGAAGTGTCATGCTGATAATAGTAGTAAAGCGGCTCCTCGACTTTTTCAAAATGTGTAAAGTGCAGCATCCAAATCGGCGAGGCACAATTGTCTTCATAGAAGGTTCTCTCCGGAAACCTCAAACCATAGTCATCAATCACCGATTTCAGATACACCTTGATCACCATACTTCCCGGATTCATGACAAGCTTTTTGTAGCGCTCATGATCAAGCACGCCTGTCTGGTCCATTGTATTGTTGGGCATCAGCCTGCCGACAGTCATGGTGTGTGTGTCAACCATACAGTAATCGCACCCGACCACGTCCGCCCCGGTTTTCTCCGCCCTCTTTATCAGCTTTTCATACATATCAGGTGCTGCCCAGTCATCGGAATCGACAAAGCCAATCCATCGGCCGCGCGCGATATCAAGTCCCTTGTTGCGCGCACCGCCCTGTCTGACATTCTCATAAGACTGAACCGCCTTGAATTTCCATGGATATTTTGACTCGTATTCCTTTAAAATTTCCAGCGATTCGTCCGTCGAGGCATCATCGACTGCTATGATCTCATAGTCTGCAATCGTCTGATTAATCAGCGAATCCAGACAATACCGAAGTTTATCATCCGCCGCCATATTGTATACAGGTACTATTATACTAAGCCTCATAACCTACCACCACTTTCCCTCCGTCACTTCCTTCTTTCTCTGGCATCATTTCATGGACGAATCCTTTCGTGACAAGCTGCCGTCCGACACACTCTGTGCTCCCTAACGGTCTCTTACAATGCCGCCATCCTCCACTCTGAATACCATATCACACTTTTCAATCGTCTGTAACCTGTGCGCAATAATAACAAGTGTTTTTTTACCATGCAGTCTGTTGACAGACTCCATAATCGCCGCCTCTGTGTCATTGTCCAGCGCGGAGGTTGCCTCGTCAAGAATCAGTACCTCCGGATCATTATACAGTGCCCTCGCAATGCCGATTCGCTGGCGCTGTCCGCCGGACAGACGGATTCCGCGCTCGCCAATGCCAGTGTTCACCCCCTCCGGCAATGTCTTTACAAACTCGTCAAGCTGCGCCTCCTTCAGCGCATACCAAAGCTTCTCGTTATCAATCTCCTCCTCAGGAATGCCAAATGCAACATTTTTTCGGATATCTGCATCCAGCAGGAAAATCATCTGTGGAATATACCCCACATTGGCAAGCCACTCCCTGTAGTGCTCCTGTATGTCCACATCGTCCGCAAGAACCTGCCCTCCCTGCAGTTGTAAGAGTCCCAGCAGAATGTCGATAATTGTCGTCTTTCCGGCACCGCTCGCACCCACAACACCGATTGATTTCCCGATTGGAAAAGAGACTGTCGCATGGTTAAAAATCAGCTTGTCCGAATTGGGGTAGTGGTATGTGATGTCGGACAGCTTTACCTCCCGCGTGACAGGCAGCTTCTCCTTCGCAGCGATCGCATAAGAAATATCGGTGTGCTCCTCGTCCGTCTCCTCGACAAGATTATCACTCACATTGAAGAAAAACGGTTCGTTGAATGCCATGCTCGTCATCTGATTGTTGATGCGGCTCGCCGCGGGCAGAAGCCTCATCGCCGCAATACCAAACGCCGCAAACAGGGAAACCATGCCTGAGACATCGGTTCCCACCACGATCAGCACCATAATATAGCCCAGCAGTCCCGCCATACACACCGTTTCAATCAAAAGCTTGGGGGTGTTATTAAACAGGCTGAACCGCTCCATCGCCTTCACATACCCCTCGCCAACCTTACAGTATTCTCCTATAAAATACTGCTCGCGCCCTGCGACCTTGATTTCCTTAATGCCATGTACCGTCTGTGAGATCCATGCATACATCGATGCGCCATAATCCTGGTTTTCCTTGCCAGTGCGGTTCATGACTGGCTTGATAATATTCTTGATGACGATGAGTGTCACGAGCAAAAGTACCGCGATCACCACTGTCATAACAGGATCCTTTATGGCAAGCGCCACGACGAGAAACACCGCGACAATCGCCTCCGACGCAATCTGTAAGACAGACATGATCAATGCGTACATTCCATTTACATCTGCGGTAATACTTCTCTGAATCACTGCTGTTTCTGCATTGAGATAATATTCATATTCGCGCCGTACAAAGCATTTCATTAAATCGGAGGCCGTTTTAAATTGGTTGACGTACACAAACCGATACAGATTTCGCTGCAGAAAAAACTGAAATAAATTTTTTGCGATATACAGTGCAATCAGAAATAAAATCGCTAAAACAGAAAACTGCACTGTATTCTGCAGATGTAAAACTGCACAGATTTGTTGATAGGTCTCCCCTTGTTCCAGCACTACAGGGTCCAGAATCAGCTGTACGACAGCCATTACCATCATCACAGCCCCAGTCTCAAGTCCCGCTGATACGATCATCATGATAAACAGCTTCGCCATAGCCCCCTTCTGTTTATAATCCATCAATATATTTATTTTTTTTAGTATTTTTAGCACTGGTAATCCATCCTTTCCCAAGGTTATAACGGTCTCTCACCCCTGACTTTCCTGCTGAAAAATTTGCAAAAGCCTTAACATATAGTATATGTCATATTTCCAATAAACACAACCCAATCAAAAAACTTATTTCGATCGATTACGGTTTATAAATGATGGTCAAGTATTGTCTTAAGAGCTTTTATGAGATCCTCCATAATCCGAATCTCCTTTGTATTACATTCCTCTAAAATATTGGAAATTGCCGCAACTGCGGCAATTCGTTCTGCGGGGCTGTCATCCAGAAGCAATTCATCTGTCCGCACCTCCAGCGCTGACGCAATATCAACAAATACGGGCAAACTCAACTTTGTATTTCCGGTTTCAATATGGCTCATATGTGTCGTGGAAATACCAATCCGTTCAGCAAGTTCCTCCTGGGATAACCCGCGTGATTTCCTGACCTTCCTAATTTTCTGTCCGATTAAATAGTAATCCATTCATCTCATCCTTTCTGCCTATACAATTAAAATACAGTTGAATTATATAGACTTTTATGTTACTATTTTATTAACTGCATAGGCTTTTTTATGCCTATACAGTTAATAAATAGAACTTGTAAAGGAGATCTAAACATGAGCATAAAGCATAATTTATTTTATGGTTCCCTGTGTCTGCATCAAAAACTGGCAGAACATTTTGGGGGTGAGTTAGTCTTTGTCCCTGCCGGGTATTTAAAAAATAATATCGTTACCCAGCCAATGGCATATGACACAGTTGCAAAAAGCATGCGCTTTGAATATAAGAACCAAATGGATTATGTCAGATACCGAACAATCGAACTAATCGCAGAAGAAATCAGCAGAAATAATATTTGTGGTGCTATAGCAGAGGCCGGCGTAGATTATGGAGATTGTTCATGGATTATCAATGAAGTTTTTCCTGACAGGACATTTTATTTGTATGACACATTTTCTGGTTTTGATCAACGAGATGTCAAGGTAGAACAACAACAGCAATATACTTCCAATGAATTTTTTGAAAGCGCAAATTATTTCAAACGCAGTACTTTTCAAACTTCCGACGAGCAGATCGAATCTGTGCGGCAGCGCTTAAAACATCCACACAATGCGGTTTTCAAAAAAGGCTATTTCCCAGAAACTGCAAAGGAAGAACAAGAGGAGCGTTTCGCCTTTGTCTCCTTAGATATGGACTTATACCAGCCAATCCTGCATGGTATTGAATTTTTCTATCCAAGGCTTAGCAAAGGAGGATATATGATGATTCATGACTATAATCACAGGGAATTCCGGGGAATCAAAAAGGCTGTTGCAGAATACGAGCCAAAGTTTGGTATCATTCCAAAAATTCCTCTACCTGACCAGGGTGGCAGCATCGTATTTATGAAAATATGAAAATGTTTTTATTATATGTGCGGATCCATGACCAATATTTTGTCAATATGTCAGGCAAGCGGAGATTTTACCACAGGAGGAAAATTATGATTTTAATTCTTTTGAACTGGACTTACATTTTTGTAACTGCTTTTATTGCAGGATTTGTCATTTCTAAAATTGCAGAAAGAACTATTCATCGCAGAATGATTCCTATTGATAATATTGTGCTGACAGGGCTCATTGCCGTCACCGTATACGCCCAGTTTTTCAGTCTCCTATATAAGGTTGGATTTGTAGCAAATGGATTCTTGTTTTTGATTTGTATAGCTGCTTTGGTGTTCTGGCGCAATGAACTCACCTCCTGTCTGGTTGGCTCTATCCAAAAAAATACCTGGCTTCATACTGTCCTGAAAATCACTCTTATTATTTTTTGGTCATACTGTACTTCACGCGGCTATATCCACTATGATTCCGACTTATATCATGCACAAAGCATCCGTTGGATCGAAGAATATGGGATCGTAAAAGGTCTTGGAAATATCCATGTACGTTTTGCATACAACAGCTCGTTTTTTGCATTGTCCGCATTGTATAGTATGAAATTTCTGTTAAAACAATCACTCCATACGGTAAACGGCTTTCTTGCGCTGATTTTAAGTTTTGAAGTGTTAAAACTAAAAGAGATTACCGTCCGTAAGAAAGTACTGCTTTCCGACTTTGCCAGGATCGGAGCTTTTTTTTATCTCACACACATCTATGATGAGATTATTTCACCCTCCTCGGATTATGCGATCATGTGCATCATATTTCTGATCGTAATCAAATGGATTGTACAGCTTGAGACAAACCGACAGGATATTGTTCCATTTGCACTTTTATGTGTCGCTGGAACATACGCCGTTTCCCTGAAGCTTACCGCCGGACTGATACTTCTTTTGACACTAAAACCTGCCTGTTCGCTTCTCAGGCAAAAACAATGGAATGAAATCCCGCTGTATTTCCTAAGGGGTTTACTCATTTTGCTGACATGGATCA
>CAMWXA010000122.1 GCA_947178035.1 uncultured Lachnospiraceae bacterium
ATTCAGTATACATGAAATTTTAATTTTATGAAATCAGATTTTTGTATAATCATGCCGTATAAAATGTGGTTCTCATACAATAGAATCAGTTGCTATTGTCACAGGCGTATGCTAGAATTAGGTTAACAATAATACTCTTAGGAAAAGAATGGAGAATAAACGATGGAAAATCAATACACCTTAAAAGTATATCCGGCCGGAATGGGAACCTCAGTGTACAGGGTAATCGAAATATCAGGAAAAGACACCCTCCAAAAACTATGCAGCACAATCCTTTCCGCGTTTGACTTTATAGATGAGCACCTATACGAATTTTGCATGGACAACAGAATGTACAGTGATTATAGCTATCAGTCTGATCCGGAGGCAGGTCAGCCGACGGTCAAGGTCAAACTGGATAAGCTTGGTCTGGTCAAAGGACAGAAGTTTTCGCTTCATTATGATTTTGGGGACGACTGGATGTTCACAATCAACGTCCAGAAAATCACAGAGACAGCAGAATCAGTCAAACCCCGTGTTGTAAAGGAAAAGGGGCATGTTGAGCAATATCCGGACTGGGATGACGATGATTATGAGGATTATGATGAATAAAATATTGAAACCACAGTCCAAATTCTGACGAACCAGATTGCAGTAAATTGGACAGAATATACGAGATTAAAAAGGAGCATCAGCAATGTCAAAACAAAAAGAAGACAAGACCAGAAACAAGACAAACGCAATGCGCATACTCGACACAAAGAAAATACCGTACACAACGCACACTTACGAGTGCGACGAATTTATAGACGCCGTACAGATTGCGGATATGCTCGGACTGCCCTATGAGAAAGTATATAAAACCTTAGTCACACAGGGCAGCAGCAAAAATTACTACGTGTTCGTCATTCCCATCGCGGAGGAGCTCGACATGAAAAAAGCGGCGAAATCCGTCGGGGAAAAGTCTGTTGCAATGCTCCACGTAAAGGACATCAACGCCGTCACAGGCTACATCAGAGGCGGCTGCACCGCCATCGGCATGAAAAAACAGTATGTCACACGCATCGAACAGAGTGCCCAAAACCTCGACAAGATCATCGTGAGCGGCGGAAAACTCGGCATGCAGCTCGAACTCACCCCGCAGGACCTGGCGGCGGCATCAGGCGCAGAGTTCGCAGATATTATATTTTAAAAGGCAGCGTTTTAAAGCAAAATTTTGAATATCGCCCCCAATTGTTATTATGAGGAAATTTAGAAAAATAGTTGTTGATAATGTGGAATATAAATGGCTTTTTCGATATGATGATTATGAATATATTAATTATCCTTATCTGCTGATAGTAAAGAACGCTTATCCGGAAGAAACATTGCGTATCTGTTTTCCTATAACAGAACACTTTTTATTAAACAGTGGTTTACCCGCAGTTTTTCGGGGAGCGCAGGTTAAAATCAATCTAAACCGGCCATATTGTATTTCTCAAATTGTACGCTATTGTACAGAAAATGAAGAAAAAATTTCACAAGACGAATATAAGACTGACTATAAAGGATTGGATGGAAGAAAAATATTGAAAGAGATAGGGTATAGGATACCTTCTGTTTAAATAAAAATAATAAAAGGAAGGATAAAGCAGCTATTTAGGAACTGCTGCAAGGTAACATATATGAAGACAGTTAATGTATCACAAATCACTCAAAACATCAAGGAAATGTGCATCGAGGCAAACCACTATCTTGCGCCCGACATGGACAGTGCGCTGAAAAATGCCGCAGACACGGAAAAAAGCCCGCTCGGAAAACAGATTTTAAACCAGCTTCAAGACAACCTGCAGATTGCAGGCAGCGATATGATCCCGATCTGCCAGGATACAGGAATGGCAGTTATTTTTATGGAAATCGGGCAGGACGTGCACTTCGAGGGAGGAAGCCTGGAAGATGCCATAAACGAAGGCGTCCGTCAGGGCTACGTGGAGGGATTCCTGCGAAAGTCTGTCGTAAAAGATCCGCTGATCCGCGAAAACACCAGGGACAACACCCCCGCAATCATCCACTATGAGATGACAACCGGTGACAACGTAACTATCACCGTCGCCCCAAAAGGCTTCGGAAGTGAGAACATGAGCCGCGTTTTCATGCTCAAGCCAGCCGACGGCATCGAGGGCGTAAAGAACGCGATTCTCACAGCCGTGAAGGATGCAGGACCCAATGCCTGCCCGCCCATGGTAGTCGGCGTCGGCATCGGCGGAACCTTTGAGAAATGCGCACTCATGGCAAAGAAAGCGCTCACAAGACCAGTGAACCAGCATTCAGACATTCCATATGTGAAGGAGATGGAGGAGGAGCTCTTAGACAAGATCAACCGCACCGGCATAGGCCCCGGCGGACTCGGCGGCACGACAACTGCGCTCGCCGTCAACATCAACACCTACCCGACACACATCGCCGGACTTCCAGTCGCCGTCAACATATGCTGCCATGTAAACCGCCACGCAGTACGCACCATATAAAAATCAGAATATGTATCATAGCGCATAATATTAAGAAAAACTTTGAAACATACCATGAAATAAAAGGAGCACACATAAAATGGACAAACACATCAAAGCCCCCCTCACAGACGAGGACGCAAAATCCCTGAAAGCAGGAGATTACGTATACATCACCGGAACCATCTACACCGCGCGTGACGCCGCCCACCTTCGCATGTACGAAGCACTTGACCGAGACGAGCCCCTCCCGATCGAAATGGCACACAACATCATCTACTATATGGGACCATCCCCCGCCAGAGAAGGACGCCCCATCGGTTCCGCCGGTCCCACCACAGCCAGTCGCATGGACAAATACGCGCCAAGACTGTTAGATCTCGGTTTAAAAGGCATGATTGGAAAAGGAAAGCGAAGCGAAGCCGTAAAGGAAGCAATCGTGCGGAATGAAGCCGTCTATTTCGCGGCGGTAGGCGGCGCAGGCGCCCTCCTGTCAAAATCCATCACCGCATCGGAAGTCGTCGCCTATGACGATTTAGGCACAGAGGCAATACGCAGGATCGAAGTGGAGAACTTTCCTGTCATCGTCGTCATCGACGCCGCAGGAAACAACCTCTACGAGACAGCCATCGAGAAGTATAAACAGGAATAAAGCAATTGTAAGAGAGAATAAACGTACCTTCGGCGAGACGTTATTTTAAGCCGTCCTATCATAATAGGAAGAAACGGAGGATATTCTTATGGTTTCTAATAATACAAAAGAAGACAATCTGCGCGAATCCATGTTTGGCAGAATGCATCTGACTGCAGAGAACAAACCGATTGCACAGCAGTATCTGGACATGAACAGCCAGGAAAACCCCGCACTACTGGAACAGGTGCAGCATCAGGACCTATCCAGCCTGTTTCCCATGAGCGGATACGCAGAATACCTGAAATGGCTGCACAAAAATAAGCGGACAGAAGAGCTTACCCGCTACGTGCGTTTTGTAGTTGAACTGGGCGGTTCTTCAGCCTGGAGAATTCTTGTAAACGACAATTATGAGGCGAAGCTGGCGGATTTGGAGAGCATGCTCACATACCTCACCGGAGAGCATGCCGAGGAACAGAAAATGGCACTCCGCGCTGAGTTATGTGCGAAGGCGCTGTATAAAGATGGCAATACAGTGTATACAAAGACATTGTGCCAGTTCGGAAAAGAGAATCCAGACTCCGTTCTGCATGCACTGGATTACTGCTATGTGTCAGACAAGGTGAAATCAAAGGACACGCTGCACACCAGAATGCTTCTCACAGCAGTGTATTTATTCTGCAAAGAAGCGGGAACAGAACCAGAACTGACAAAAATGCTGCTGAAAGATTTACTCGCAGAGATACCAAACATCACCGCGCCCGCAAAGGCCTTTTCAGGAAGCGAGCTCCAGAGTCTGCAGAATTATGCCAGAACTGCGCAAAAAGACACCCCGTTTCCGCAGAGTGTTCTTTCAATATGCAGAGCGCGTCTGGGCTGGATGAATGTTGCGTTTGTGGCAGGCTGCTCATTTCTCGCACTGCGCCACTCCGTGCACTTCGAGATTCTGTTCCGTCTGACGCTGGGCGAGGGCTTTGCATATAAGAACCGTATCAGGGCATTGGATATTGCCAGAGGGATTGTCGGGGATGATGATTTCCATGCCAATATGGACGAAATCGAGGAAATGCTCCCAATCCTGGACGAGGACTATATCATCTGGTGCCTTTATGGATATCCGTCTGATGCGGGACAGGGAGAACATTTACGCATGGAATACAAACATGCAGAGTGTGAAGCGGAAATCCAGCGCATGGCGGTAAAATGTCCGGATGGCATCCGTGCGGCGGTTCAGAAGGCAGATTCTGAGGAGTACAGGAGGCTGACAGAAGTCGTACAGAGTGCAAATCCCGCGCTCTATGAGGAGATTCATGACTCATATCAGGACGTATTTCGGGAAAAGCTTGCCATGGAGCTGGTCCAGTATCATTTTAAGGGGTGCGAGGAGACCGCGAAACAATATCTTCTGGGGAAATGTCCGCTGGATGTGCTGCTGTCAAAGCTGGAACAGTGCAATTGCAGCATTGCTGGTTATCTGTGGCCGCAGAACTATGAGAGAATCAATCACTTGAAAGCGTTGGAGGAATTTTCTTTCTATCGCCGCGCAGTGATACTGGAAACGCTCAAGGGCGCGCCCAGCTTTTTTGCTATGTATTCTGTATCGGTGGAAGAACAGGAACAATCAAAAGACGATACCATCTTGTATGACAAGGAGCAGATAAGAGGAATTTTTCAGATTTTTACGCAGGAGAATGTTCCGGTTGGACTGCAGTTAAAGGCGTTGGGCAGTGTCTGTGACAACGTATCTGAGAAACAGGACAGAATACTGTTCCTGGAAACCTGTGTGGAAGTGGCAGTCGAAAGACAGCAGGAACAGGTTCAGGAGCAGTGGGAGCAGGGCCTGACAGAAGCGCTCCGGCAGGGAGGAGCTTCGGCGTGCTGTATTGTTCTAAAAGTAATGGAGCAGTACAATTCACTGGACCAATTCAAAGAAGTTTTGCTCGGCATCGCAGAAAACAGCGCAGACCAGGTACAAAAGCAGCTTGTTGCACTTTTGAAACAGCACATCGAGTGGGACGCAGATATTTTGGCGATGCTTGCGTCGAAAAAACAAAAAGCGCGCGGATTTGCTGTCATGCTGCTGGAGGAGTGGTCGCAGCCCGCACATTTGGAGGCTGTCAGGACAGCGCTTGCAAAGGAGAAGAACAAGAAATTAGCCGCGCAGCTGCAGGCATTGGCAGAGGCGTTGGAGGAGGTCGGAACAGAAGGAAACCAGACAGGACAATTCAAAAGGGCAGAGGAACAGCTTGCCGCGGAGATTTACAAAGGAAACAGAAGACGAAAAGTGGAGTGGGTACAGGATATGACGCTCCCCACAGTGCATTTTCAGGATAAAATATCCTCTGACGGCGACACATCAAACGAGCAGGAAGCAGCTTCGCCGGAATATATGCTTGCGATATTAGCTTCGTACGCCGATATGGAGATGCTGGGTGTGAATCCAGATGCCCAAAAGCTTGCAGCACCCTTAGTTTTGCAGGAACTCACCGCCTATATGCGCGCCCTGTATCAAGGCTGGATGGCAGCGGGAGCGGAGGCAAAGAAACGGTGGGTACTCTATGCCGCGGCACTCCATGGCGACGCAGAAATGATAACCGAATTGCACAGGCAGATCAAGGACTGGGCAGACCATTCCAGGGGTGCAGTCGCGGCGGAAACGGTGCGCGCCCTCGCGCTAAACGGAAGTTCGCAGGCACTGCTTCTCGTCGATCAGATGGCGCGCAAATTCAAGTCGAATCAGGTCAAAAATGCGGCAAAGAAAGCCCTCGCCGAAGCGGCAGCAGCGCTGGGAATCAGCAGGGAAGAGCTGGAGGACAGGATTGTGCCCGACTTTGGATTCAATGCGCAGATGGAGCGCGTCTTTGACTACGGCACGCGCACATTTACAGTCCGCCTGAATGTATCGCTGGAAATAGAAGTCTATGACGAGAGCGGCAAAAAGCTCAAAAGTATGCCCAAACCCGGAAAACAGGATGATGGCGAAAAGGCAGAGCAGGCGCAGGACGAATTTAAGCAGCTCAAAAAACAGCTAAAATTCGTGGTTGCGAGCCAGAAACTTCGTCTGGAACAGGCTCTCAGCGCAGCGCGGTTCTGGGAAGCACAGAAGTGGAGAGCGCTGTTTGTCCAGAACCCAGTCATGCATCAATTTGCTGTAGGACTCATCTGGGGAACCTACGAGGAAGGGCTGTTGAAGGACACTTTCCGCTACATGGAGGACGGCAGTTTCAACACAGTGGACGAGGAGGAGTACACATTGCCGGAATCAGGCGCTGTCGGACTTGTGCATCCGCTCGAACTGTCGGAGGATATCATCGCAGCATGGAAAGAACAGCTCTCAGACTATGAGATCACACAGCCGGTAGAGCAGCTGGAACGCCCGGTTTATCACGTCACACAGGAGGAGAAAGGCGCGCAGAAGCTCACGCGGTTTTACGGCAGGGAATTGAACGGCTTGTCCCTGTCAGGCAAACTGTTGACACAGGGCTGGGTACGCGGTGAAATAATGGACGCAGGATTTTTTGACAACTACTGCCGCAGCGACAGCGGGTTTGGCGCGAAACTGATGTTTTCCGGCTGTTCCGTAGGGTATGAGAATGAGGATGTGACGATCGATGACCTGTATTTTTACCGGACTTTCGACGGCGCGTCCGGCAAGACAGAACCATGCAGACCGGATGAAGTCAGCGCGCGGTATTTCAGCGAGACAGTTCTGCAGATTGCGAGAGTCGTCGGAGAAGCGTGAAATATACAAAATGCAGTTCATAGGACTATTTTTTTATTGCAGTGCAGGTGTGGACTTTGCATCAATGAAGCAGCTATTTATACTGGCGGTCGAAAAGACTGACCGCTCAGTATAAAGTTATGCACACAGCCGCATAAGGAAATATGCCGCTTCGCGGCTGCGGCTGGCGCGAGTATATATAAAAAATGGAGGTAGTAAGATATGAATGCAGAAAAAGAAAGCAGGGAAAAACAGGAGCTGCGCAGAGTAATGAGTTTGCTGGAACTAACAGCGAAGAACCAACAGCTGGCAGAGCAGTATCTGGACTTGACAAAACCAGAAGACGCGGAACTGCTAAAGGATGTGGAACATCAGAGCTTTCAGGAACTTCAGCGCAATACAAGGCAGGAGGTATATCACTTTCTGGAAATATGCAAAGAGGAGAGTACCGAACGGGCAGTGCGCCTTGTCCGGTTCATAGCGGAGGTTGGCAGGGAAACTTCCCAAGGTATTCTCACTTACTGGGAAAATGACTATAAGTATTTAGAACAATTGCTGCCGCCAAGCCTGGTGACAGCAATACATGCGAATGCTTCTGCATGGGATTATAGTAATATGCGGATGACGTATTTAAGCCCCTTGGTTGAGACAGGGTTCCAAGATCCGGAAGTGTTATGGGAGGCTGGAAAACTGTGCTGCAACAATCTCGGCGTCAACACGCAGATGCTTTTGGCAGCACTGTATCTATATTGCGTGAAACCTTTGGAAGAAAATAAAGGCAGACTCTGCACTTTCACAGATAAAGATCAGAGAACAGCAGGAAATCCAGAGCACATCAGAGAGTTGACAGAATATCTGGAAAATCGTCTGATTAATAATATTGACGGGCTGTTTGAACAGAATTTTGAACCGGAGGAGAAGGACTTAAAAACGCTTCAAAACTTTGTCCGCAGTGCTGATTTGGATGCACCCATCCCAAAAGAAGTGTGGGAAATACTGTCAGGAAGACGCCAATACAATTACCTGATGGCGTTTCTGTCTTTTCTGTCATTTCTGGCAGTGGAGCATTCCGACAGATTTGTATCCATGCTTCGGCTCACGACAGCGATGGACGCTATGTCTGTCCAGAACCGGCCTTTAGAAAAGTGCCTTGCGACGGGAAGTGACTGGTTTCGCAGACATATTGCGGCGTTGGAAAAATATCTGGAAATCCCGGATGACATATATATACGCTGGGCCCTTAAAAATAAAGAAGGAAAGATTCTGGAGCGTATGGCTGTGAAAGCGCCGGAAGCAACCTGCGAAGTATTAAAGGATGCCTCAGCAGATGACGCAGGATTTCTGAAGACCTGTGTAGAAGTCGGAAACCCTCAATTGTATACAGAGATGAAAACGACCTTTGCTGACAGCTACCGCAGGGCAGCAGCGCAGCAGGCAGTCAGTAATTTTGATGTTTCGCAAGATGAGGCGCTGCGTTATCTGTTAGGGGAAATAGAAATTTCGGATATCCTTCCCTGTGTGGAAGGCTGGCGGGATATGAAATGCCTTGAGAGTTGGACTACGAGATGCAGGAATATTCATGATTACAGAAAATTTGAGGAACTGCAGATTTACAGGAGGGTTTTGGTGCTGGAATGTCTGCGTCTCAATCATGATTATATTGGTCATTATTGGATTGATTCTGGAGAGGAACGCTCAGAAAAGTCTTGGCTGGGTTATGATGTGCGCCAGATAAAGGCGCTATTAAAACTGTTGGATGAAGAAGAGGTTCCGCCCCAGTATCAGATTGAATTTCTCGGCTTCACATATGACAGTTACTATGTGCCGGAGCAGACAGATTATGTCAGCCAGGAATACCTGATGACAATTGCCGCTTACCACAAAGACTGGCATCAGGAGTGGAAAGCAGCTTCTGCCAGCCGTTTTCTGCCAGCGCGTGTCCTGGCGATTCGGGTGATGGGCATTCAGTGGTATGAGTACCAGCATGAGCTGCTCGCCTGCGCCTCAGAAAGCAGCAAACAGGCAAGAGATTTTGTGCGGGCAATCCTGGCAGGACGTTTCGAATGGGAGAAAGATATTCTTGCAATGCTAAAATCCCCGCGCGGCGCAGAGCGTGAGATGGCAATAGAAGTGCTTCAGAGTTGGGGAACCGAGAAATATCGTGACCAGCTGAGTCAGGCACTCGAGACAGAAAAAACGAAAAAGATACGCAGCGTACTGCAAAATGCACTGGGATTGAACAGTCAAAATGATAACGAACAAAACACAGCAGAATGGACATTGGAGAAGCTCGTACAGGAAACGCTGACTGGCGCATGGAAGCGGAAGCTGTCGTGGCTGCCATTGGATACCTTTCCAAAAGTTCACAAAAAAGACAGTGAGGAGGCGTCCGAAGAATACCTCGCAGCAATCCTGATCAGCTATGCAGACAGGAAAGAGCTGGGCATCAGCGTGGACGCAGCGCGGCTGGCAGCAGAGCTCAATCCAGCAGAATTAGCAGCGTATATAAAGGAATTGTACAACTTCTGGTTCAGCGAAGGCGCGCAGGCAAAGCGCAAATGGGTGCTCTATGCCGCCTCGATTCACGGCGGGGAGACAGTCGTGACAGACCTGTATGCACAGATTCAGGACTGGCCGAAAAATGGCCGCGGCGCGATGGCTGCGGAGGCGGTAAAAGCCCTCGCGTTAAGTCCATCCCCCACAGCGCTTGTCCTGGTAGACCAGATTTCCAGAAAATTCAAGTACTATCAGGTGAAAAGTGCAGCCGCAGAAGCACTGGATTACGCCGCGGAGCAGCTGGGGATTTCAAGGGACGAAATGGAGGACAGAATCGTGCCAGGCCTCGGATTTGACGAGCAGATGGAGCGCATTTTCGACTACGGAAAACGTCAGTTCAGAGTCGTTTTAACCCCGGCGCTCTCCATGGATGTCTATGACGAAAAAGGGAAAAAATTAAAAAGTATGCCCGCTCCCGGCAAAACGGATGATCCCGAACAGTCAAAAGCGGCAAATGATGCGTGGAAATCCCTGAAAAAGCAGTTAAAAACAGTCGTCACAAACCAGAAACTGCGCATGGAGCAGGCGTTGAGCACAGAGCGGCACTGGCAGACAGAGAAGTGGAAAGAATTGTACATAAAGAATCCCGTCATGCGCCAGTTTGCTATCGGACTGGTCTGGGGCGTGTACGAGGATGGAGGGCTTGCAGAAACATTCCGCTATATGGAAGACGGCACATTCAACACCGTGGACGAGGAAGAGTATACACTGCCGGAAAACGCCAGTATTGGTCTGGTACATCCCGTCGAACTATCAGAAGAAACCCTGTCAGCATGGAAAGAACAGCTGTCTGACTACGAGATCGCCCAGCCCATAGAACAGCTCGAACGCCCGGTATTCCGCGTGACAGAGGAAGAAAAAGACGAGAAGGAACTGACCCGCTTTGGCGGAGTGGTAGTCAATTCCCTCTCCCTGTCAGGAAAACTCCAGAACATGGGATGGTACAAAGGGGAAGTCGGTGACGGCGGCGGTTTTGATACATACTATCGCTATGATAATGACAAGAATGCGGAGCTGACGTTCTCCGGAGATTTCATCGCCTGCTTAGATACAGACGTGGATGTCTATGAAGTACATTTCGCACAGAAAGTCACAGGATCGTCACAAGTACTTGCACCATGCACACTGGGAGAGGTAAATCCTCGGTATTTCAGCGAGACAGTCCTGCAGATTACAAAGGCAACCGCCTCATCGACAGAGCGGCGTCCCTATCCTGACTGTAAGAGACGGCGTTGGTATTAAAGTTATGCCCCTTCTT
>CAMWXA010000123.1 GCA_947178035.1 uncultured Lachnospiraceae bacterium
TTTACAAAGGGTTTCTTCCATATATTTTTGTGGATATTGTGCATAAATATGTGGATATTATCTATTGACATCCATATCGTAGAAAGTTATCCACATCTTACAGCTCACACACGCAGACTTTTTGACACTGAAATTCCAAACAATCCGATACACTGTCTGACATTTTCCCGCATGATCACTGTGCTCACAGGAGATTATTTTTATCATGCTGTCACTACAATTCTCTGCCTGGATACTGCACTGTCCGTGCTGTCCCTTCACCCATACGACACCGTTATGAACCATTGGCTTATACTCTGTCACAATATTCTCTGCGATGGACGTCGTACTCTCATTGGTCACAAAAGTATCCTGCAGCTGTATCTGCATTTTTTTCTGTTGTACCGTTTCATCGAGCGCCTGGCCACACAGCTCTATACGGCGTTCCAGTTTTTCCAGACAGCCCTTTGCGTATGCACCTGCAAACGATATTGTCAGTGCATTCTCCTTTTCATTCCAGTCAAAACGGTCTGCACGGTATTCCTCCCCTGCACACTGCTCTGTACCATTAATAATCGGCACAGAATGGCCGAATGAGCGGTTGCACAAAATATCATATCTCTTATCACTAAAATAATCCTTCGTATATTCACCTGCGCCAAGATCCGTTAGCAGCATCTCCCCGTTATAAACACACAGAAAATGCCCGATATCATTATGGTTATGGTTCTCATTATTATTGCCGCCCTTTGCTGCGAATCCATTTCCATTTTTGTCCTGACAAATAAGCCACTGTGCCGACGGAAGCAGATATGTAGTCAGTTTGTCCACACATTGCAGTGCATCCCTGCCTACATCCGGGTTGATACCTGTTCCCTTACTGCTGTCCGCATATTGGATGAGCCAGCTGATGTTGCGCTCATTCGTGAGATAGCGGTAGCAGGCATCTTCGTCAAAAGGACGCGCAAGTGTATAATCCGGTGTCTGTACCTGCGGATAACAGTGTTTCAAATATGCTGTCAGCCCAGGCAGAAAAGACTCGTGCCTGCTTCCATCCGAAAAGCTGATACTGATTCCTTTTCCAGACTGGCTTGTGAAATAACATTTTTGCTGAAACAGAGCGATCTGCTCACATTTTTCCTGGTACATTAACGGTTCCGTTTCCTGCGCACGGCTGTCATCCAGACCGTATGCCTCCGCGAATGCCGCGTAGAAGGACATCCCGTAATTATAGTAGCCCAGGCCCTCTGTGCACGCACCGTCATCCTCCATTCCATCCAGATAGCAGCGGAGCGCATCACAAACTCTTTTCAGACAGACTGTCTTCCAGTTGGCAGGCAGTTGCCTGTGACAGTCACGGTACAGCCAGATATCCAAAGCGCCCAAACCGTCTCCATCCTGCTTATCAGGCATATAATCCGCCATCATTCTGCGGTTCAGCGCATCAATATGAATTGCAGTCATACCGACAGATCCCGCGCAGACTGCGGACCAGTTACAGCGGTCCGTCTCCCAGTTATAGGGAACCTGTGATGATGCAAATGGCTGCAGCACTCTCCTTGTAACCTCTCGCGCTACACAGGCCACAGTCTCACACGGGAGCTTTTCATATAAACGCAGAGCAATCTCAGACAACGCCTGCGCAGTCTCCGCTGCAAACAAATCAATCGTGAGAGCTGTCTCTGGCTGATCAATCTTTGCAAAATCCACATGCGCCGGAAGTGCCCAAAACGGCTCCTCACAGCAGATGCTGATTAAGATATCTCCCAGACGTTTTATATATGCTTCCACATCTGAAGCGTCCACTTGTTCGTCAATAATCCTCTTCTTCGAGAGCTCCCCGCTCCACAGTGCCAATATGGCATATACCGTCAGATACTTTCTTCTTCCAAAATACGCATTCTCGTATACAAGTCGGTTTCCTGTCTCATGAAACAGAAAAAAATCTTCTCTCGTGAGCTTTGGCATTGGCTTGTCCCGCATCTGCTGCTCTGCTTCCCTAATCTGCATATAGAGTGATTTTACATATTGTTCCTCCGCTTTTTTCATGATCCCCTCCTGGTTCTATCATTTCACATGAAATCCTGCAATTTTCATTTCATCGTCAAAAGTAATGGTATAAGTCACGTCCCTGTCTGAATACGACACGCGGATCTGAATCATTGCATACATTTTACCGCGCTGTTCTACCTCTGACACATAAATCGTTTCAAAGGAGAGCAGCTCCCCAAACGTTTCCTCTATCTGAGACTTTGTCAGCTGAAGTGTCTCCTCACTCAGGATCTGTCTCATATCTTCATTTACGCGCATATTGACCGCTTGAAAATCATTATCTCCATAAAGTCTTATGATTTCCTCCGCCTGCAGTTTGAGCTGTTCCTCATCAAATATTGTACTCTCACTGATATCGCTCCACTTTGGCAGATTCCAGTACAAAGCCGCCAATATTGCAGCAATGACAATCAGGACAATCCCCCATATCTTCAACCGCTTCTCGCGCTTTGCCGCCTTCCACTCCGCCTTGTCAAAACTGTCATTGTACTGGTTCGCGTAATCCCATGGTATCCCCATACGCTTCAACACATCCTCCAAAGCTTCCCCGCCGGACACTGCGCGATCAATCTCCAATAATAGCTGTCTCTTGACTTCCTTCTTCTTCGACGCGCGGCATTTTAACAGCTTTCCTACTTCCTTTACATACTGTTTTGCTGTCATTGTTATCTCCTCTCTAAGGCTCTGTTATATACACCCTGTCAATGCAATTCTACTCTTTCACACAGAAACCATCAAGAGCTTTTTCAAACTTATCTGCCTTTAACCTGTTTTACCGGTTACAATTCACACCCACGCCAGTTTTTATCAGCTTATACGTTATTGAGGTGTGAATTATAACAGATTTTGCACACAAAATGCTAAAGGGAAAAAGCGAATGCTTTTCGCATTTTGGCGCATGATTCCCGCTACTTTGGCGTGGGAGTGAAAAGTAACGTTTTACCGTATTACACCGCAGCCGATTTTCTCGCCGGCATCTCCTGATGGCTGCGTTTTGAAATCATCTGGCATCTTGTGAATAATGACACTTCTACCAACAATCTCTGGTATCGTGAACCGTTTATCATAAAATGCAAGCCATGCATATCCCTGATTTCCCATGAGCGGCACCATATCGCCCGCATGGTCTGGATGCGGCTCATTGGTGGGATTATAGTGATTTCCTGTCTGATCGAAGGGCATCGTGCAGTCCCCTTTCTCGTGTATGTGCATTGCATAAAAATCCGATGAAAACTGTGCCGCAATATTGGGCAGTCCAAAAATCTCTGCCTCAACCAGCACACCAGAATACGGAGTCGTATAAAATTTGACGACGCCGCTCAGCTGTGGATTTTGCGCATTTCCGCGAATCCATGCCAGCGCATCTGGTTTTCCATTTCTCAATGTATCTGTAAAGATCATTCCTGGGGTGATATCTGCCATCAGCCACAAACCTCCAATATATTTTTCCATTACAGACCTCCTACTGTCCTGCAGACCTGTACGGAACCGTTTCTTTCTCTTTATTTTATGTAACGGGCTGCTGTCAGGTGATTGCTAATAACCTGCTGCTAATCAGAACCTGGAAGATTGCTGCACTTCTGCGCAATCCGTATCACTTAGTTTCCTACAGTTTCTTATCGTTTTTATCAGATAGGAAGGAGGCGATGGCGGACATTCTCAATTAAACAGTTTATAAAAATGCGTGCACAACATACTGTTCTCAGCATGTTATGCACGCATTTTGTATTTTGTCACATCTTAGGAATCGTAGTTAAATTACCGATCAAAGTAAAAATGCTAAACCCCTGATTTTTCAGGGAAATTAGTTTGAGTGGTTAATTTTCTACGGTTCCTTATTTACGCGTCAGCAGCATCACGATTATAATGATAAGGCAGGCTGGAATAGATAACCACAATCCTAAAAGAAAATTGCACAAGATGCAGACTACCAGTCCAACTGTACCCAACTGCTGTTTCCCCCATTTCCTGCCCAGGAAAAATGGAATGAGACCGATAATCGCACCCCCAATAAGCGCTCCAGCAAGTAATCCAACGAAATATGCCATATTTTCAATAATTTCCATAAATATGTACCTCTCACTATTTTAACTACTACCCAGTAATCACTTCTGCATCATCCCTGCAAGGATGTCCGCACAGGTATCCAGACCGAGGCTCTTGCTGTTCAGACACAAATCAAACTTAGACGGATCGCCCCATCTCCAGCCAGTGTGCGTATTATAGAAATTGCTCCTTCTCTTGTCTGACTTGCGCAGGAAATCATCCGCTTCTGCTGGCGCAATATTTTCTGTCTGAATCGTACGCTCGATGCGGTAATCTTTATCTGCATGAACAAATACCTTCAGGCAGTCTTCCCTGTCATATAATAGGAAGGATGCGCACCTGCCCACAATCACGCAATCGTGTTTCTCGACAATTTCCTCAATAATCTTTTTTTCTTCCAAAAAGAGCTTCTCCGACATTGGCAGACTGGAATTTTCTCTTCTGCTTCCTCCGCCGATTGCCGTCTTTGAGAGATTAAAAATAATACTTCCCGGCGCTGTCTCCTCCAGATCCCCGATATAAATCGGTGGAATTTCCAGCCGTTTTGCCGCCTCCACCAATATATTCCTATCATACAGCTCTATGCCAAGCTTTTTAGCTACCCGTCTGCCAATCTCATTGCCGCCGCTCGCAAACTCACGCTCCATTGTAATAATCTTATACATATTACCAGCTCCTTTTCACTTTATTGTAACTATTTTAACATAATAGCAGAAAATTTACTAGAAATATTATAAAAATATCTAAATTATTGGTAAATATGTATCATTGTTCACGCCTCATTACACCGCTGCATCAATTGCACCGCCCTCAACAATTGTCATCGCATCCGGTGCTGCTTCCACTGGGATGTCCACACCGCCCAGCTCTAACGAGACACCTTCACTGCCGCTGACGCTGTTATTGCTGCTGACGCTGTTAAAACTGCTCGTACTATTACTCTGTTTTTCCTTCTCAAGCTTGTCAAACATGAATTTCAGATACTTCATGTCAGCCTCCATAATCGCCCGCATCTCGTCGGCACGGTGCTTTTTCTTCATAAGCTCCAAATCCTCCGGATCCATGCTGACCTGCCCGCTGACTCCCATCTCCTCTGAAAGCTCACTCATATTATCCAACTGCTCAAGTTCTTTCATTGCCTCCTGCATCATTCGCTCATACTGTTCCATGAGTTTCTGCATTCGCTGCATATCAAGCTTTGCCTTTGCCTGTTCCTTCTCTTCTTTTTGAATCTGTTTGGTGGTCGCTTCCTCAGTCTTCTCCTCTAAATCTGCCTCGCACAGCGTACCATCTTTATCGACTTTTTTCTCCGCCCTTTCCTCTTCCTCCAGGTGCGTCACGCGCTTCTTTGCCACCCTGGCAATCGCTTGTGCATGTATCAAGGCGGCAAACACCTCATCATCATCATACACACCGCCCTTGTACATCAGCCGAAGAGATGCAGCCTTCTGCTTGGCACTCAGCAATACCCGCTGCGCATTGCCCGACTTTTTTGTGCTCAGAAGTCTCGTCGATATCTCCTTAAAACTGTACGGCAGACGCTTTTTCGTCACCGTCTGCGATGACTTGCCTTTTGTGATTGTGATAGAGCCAACCACCTTTCCACTGATATCTTTGATTTCCAGTCTCTTTTGATTAGAACTGCTGATTCCCAACATCATACTCATGCCATCATCCTCCCTGACTCAGACAAATATTGCTTGTGCTGCCTTCCGAAAATCAACGATGCTTCCATGCAATACAAAAGCAGCACACTGTTACGTATCATAAATTATATCGAACAAATCAGAAAATATCTTTATACTTTTCACGATTGACCACGAAATTCTTTTCCTTTCGTTTTACAGACCCTTTGTGTTAAACATGTCCTTTACGTTAAACGTGTCCCTTACGTTAAACGTGTACTTTACGTTTTGAGTACTCCGCCGCCCCGAGTGCTCCCATGAGCTGCGGATCGACTGGCAGATCCACGACCTTGATCTTGAGCACTTTTTCAATCGCCTGTTTCAGCCCTTCATTTTTTGCGCAGCCGCCTGTCAGGGTGATGCGGTCTGTCGCTCCCGCCTTCTTTGCCATGACAAAGCACCGCTTGGCCACAGAGAGCTGTATCCCCGCCGCAATCTCCTCCATCGGCTTTCCCTCTCCGACGAGAGAGACCACCTCGCTCTCGGCAAACACAGTGCACTGTGCAGTGATCGGTATCACATTCTTTGCTTTCAATGACAGTCTGGAAAATTCCTCCAGCGACATCTCAAACGCATTCGCCATGCTCTCAAAAAAGCGCCCGGTTCCGGCTGCACACTTGTCATTCATCGCAAAATTGAGCACTGTCCCGTCCGTGTCGATGGCGATACCCTTGACGTCCTGTCCGCCGATATCAATAATCGCGTGCACATCCGGGTTTGCCATATGTACCCCCATCGCATGACAGCTGATCTCAGAAATGTTTTCATCCGCAAAAGGAACTTTATTCCGCCCGTAACCCGTGCCGACCAGATACGTCAAATCCGCCGCCGAGTGCAGTTCCTCCACCTGCGCGACAGCCTCCTTAAGCGCCGCCTCCGCACTCAGCACCGGATTGATACGGCTCCTGTTTGTGACATGCGCCACAATCTTGCTGTTTTCATCTATAATCACACATTTCGTGTAAGTGCTCCCCGCATCACAGCCACCAAAATATCTCACTATTTAACCTCCTCACACTTACCAATTATTATCATCATCGAAATCCTCAAGGCTTGCGTCAAGCGGCTCCTCGCGAAATACGGTGCGCATATAACGGTTGACCTCCATGCGCATATCCTTTCGCGAAGCGTCCTCCGGCTTCATCAGGTTATGATTCACCCAGATCAGATGAATGCCATGTTTTCTTGCCTCCTCTTCAAACAGCCCGTGATAGCCAGACATCGCCTTACAGCCCATATGACAGTACATGATAACCACGTCCACATCAAAACTCTCGCAGAAACGCCACAGATCCTCGACACCGACCTCGTAACCGCCGTTGGAGCGGCTGCGCATAATCATCTTTCCATATAAATATGCCAAATCCTTCAATGCCTGCTCCTTATCCTGCGTGTCAACCATGCGCGTCGAGCAGAGACTCAGCATATCCACAAGCGCCGCCACACCCCAGCAGTTCTGCAGCCAGACTGTAAAGGCCGTGTAATACGCCGACTGCACACCCCATGTAATCGCGCGGTGCCTGATTTCCCGGCAAACCAGTTCCTTTCTCTCATAGCCTCTCCTGACATAGCGGTTCAGCTTTTGCTCAACCTTCCGAAATACCTCATACCTGCCGCCTGTCGCCTGATAGACGCAGTAGCGGTAGAGCGCGAGATTTGTCCCGATCATCTGCGGGTATTTCGTGCGGCTGATCTCAAACCAGTCGAGCATGTTCTGTGTCTCGACATTAAAGAGTTCCATGCTTTTAAAAAATGCATTCCAGTCAAAGGTCTCCCCTGTATGTCTTTCAATAAAAGCGATGCAGTTCTGAATCTCCTCCACCGCATATGGCTGCACACTGTCGTATGTATGACGGATTGGAACCGCAAGTTCATATGTCGGAATGCCAAAGTACTGCCCTTCAATACTGTTTCCCATCAGGCTGCCGTCGCATGTGGTGTTGCAGTGCACCGCGCACGCCCCGATTCTCGGATAATCGTCCTCCAGGGCAACGCCGAGCTCTGCAAGCGGCATCGGACAGACATCGGAGGGAATCCCGTATGTCTGCGCTGCGTCCGTGTAATGCACCACGCCGTCCTGAACCATCATGGCACAGGTGTACACTGCAGGTACTTCAACTGAAGTCCAGATCAGATTCGGAAATCCGTTCATGATCTCGCTCATCATATTTTCATCAAAGAGCACCATCTTCTTCCGAAGCTTCTCGTCGTTTCCGATATTGGGATCTGCCTGAAACATTCTCGTCATGGCTTTGCACATATCGATGACGACAATGCTGAGCGCCGTGTGGGTGATGCGAAGCTGTGAGCCGCGCATCCCCTCTGTGTGCCGGTCAAAAAAATCGGGAACCACCAGATAGTTGACCATCCAGCGATACCGGAAAAATGCTTTTACATTATTGGGTTTTACCGCAAAACCGATCAGCACGCCCCAGATCCGCAGCCACTGCAGATAATCGTAGAATGTGTCTCTGACGCCGCGCCACTCTCGTCGTTTTTTTGCCTTTCTGCCTGTATAAAATGTACCGAGCTTCTCGCTCCCCATCTGTTTTCCCATCTTACTGCCCTATGCCTTTCTGTACTTTTCTTAAAACTGCTTCGGAACAGTTCCTTACCCCTTCCTTTGTAACTTCTTGATTTCCAGACTCTCCACAAACGCCTGAAACCTCGTCCTCAGCTGCCCTGAACTGCCCGTCACATACGGCCTGTCTATAGAAAGAGTCGGCACGCTGTATTTCTCCCGCATATTTTTTGACGCGTAGGCGCGCTCATAGCCCCAGTAATCGCAGAATTTCATCTGCTGGTAAATCACGCCGTCCGCGTGATACTCCTGCACCAGCTGATGCACATAGTCCTGCCGCTCCAAAACCTTCTCCGCATTCATATAGCGCGGGCATTTACCCATTTTCAGATAGTGCCTGCAAATCTGCGTCAGCACATCTTCCGCGTCATTCAACGCAATCGGGATGCGCTCTGGCAGCGCTCCAAAACAGAACCGGTCCGCGACAACTCTTGCTCCGGTCTCCTCCATCAATCCAATCAGCCCGGGATCATCAATCTCGGAACCCGCGACAACAACCTTCACGCGAAATGCCGGTTTCCCATCGGGCTGCCTTGTCTTTAACTCCTCCGCGACCGATATGAGTTTCTCCATCAACAGCTCCTTGGGACAGCAGTATGTGGCAGTGCACAGGACAGCAAATTCATAGCCCGTGATGCGCGGATTCTCCTCCTTGCGGTACTCTGATATCTCCTGTAAAATGCGGCAGATCTGATTGTGCTGTTCCACTGCTTTCCGAAGGTTCTCCTCTGAAATGTCAACTCCAAGCTTTTCCTGCAGCGGGTTTAACACATGCGCCTTCATCTGCCTCACGTAATGGCGGAGCGCAGTGTCATCTGATTTCATGGGTGCATCACAGTAGGACACGAAAAAACCTTCTTTTTCGATACAGTTTAAGTGCTCAATATTCTCCACACACCGGTTCATCTGCGAGCAGGCATCCGGTGCGATGATGCAGTCAAGGAATTGATAACCGCCCTCAACCGCACGCTCGAGAATCGCGCGGCAGCACTCGCACAGGAGGCTTGACATATAGTATGTACCGATATCAATCGAGCCTGTGCGCGGCGCCCGGAGCCGCACCGAAAAGCACCCCGGCAGATTCAGCAGCGGCTCTGGTATCAGCGAGCAGACGCTTCCAACCGGGTGCAGACCTCTCGCCACGCCCTCGCGCACCAGGTCATTGTTTGCTTCCTCCAGCAGTTTTTCAAAATAATATAGTTGTGATAAATCTCTCATATGTTCCACCCAACTCCCATGAATCCGCAAAGCGAAATTCCCAAATCTGTGCGGAGAATGACGCACTCTGGTGCATTCTCACACTATATCCCCATACGGTCAAGCACTTCCGCCGCGCCGCGCACAAGTTCTGCGTCAGAATCCAGTGTGAAAACACTCTCTCCCTTTAAATCCGCCTCGGCAAGTTTTGCATCTGAATTAATGTAACTCATGACAGGGATGTCTCCCGTGTCAATCAACCTGAGCGACTCCCTGGACAAGACGCGGTTCACGACTGCGCCCGCCTTCTCATACATCACAAGCTCGTCCGCCACCTTCTTAATGGTCTGAATCACCTGTGTTCCCTTGCGGCTTGTGTCTGTCACCAGCAGCAGGTGCGTCACTTTTTCCATCACGCGGCGGTTAATCTGCTCGATTCCCGCCTCACCGTCAATCACCACATAATCAAAATTATCGGAGAGCAGCTGTATCACCGCCTTCAGATAATTGTTAATTTTGCAATAGCAGCCAGCACTCTCAGGACGCCCCACCGCAAGAAACACAAAACCGCCGCACTCTGTCATGGCGTCATAGATGCGGTACTCCGATTCCGCAAGAAGCTCCAGCGCCGTCCGGGTATCGCCATCTTCCACCGTTGCCACGACGGCCTTTCTGATATCGTCGATTGTCTCATGAACGTCCACGCCGAGCGCGGTCGACAGACCGACCGCCGGGTCTGCATCGATGGCTAAAATCCTCTTGTCCGAGTATCGCTCTGCCAGCACTTTGACCATCGCCGCTGCCAGTGAAGTCTTACCCACACCGCCTTTTCCTGCCACCGCAATCACCTTTGTATTCCTCTGCATTTCTTCCTCCAATTGAATATCTCTCTAAAAATCGAGTGCCTTGGATAGTTCTAGCCAAGACACTCGACTGGATCGCTATAATATTTTCCGGCATCTGATGACTTTATTATACCCATCTTTCAAATATTCTTCAACAGTTTCTTTATTATATTCCTCAGTTATACACACATGTTGTTACTGTTCACTCCGTTCCAGTAACAGGCA
>CAMWXA010000124.1 GCA_947178035.1 uncultured Lachnospiraceae bacterium
AAGCGCGGAAATGCCAAGACGGAGCGGACCACGAAGATGTCCGGCACCGACTGGAGCCAGTATGCGCCGTTTATGGAAAAGCGCAAGGCTTTTATGCTCGCACAGACACATGAGGATGTCTATCAGACATCTTTTGACAATCTGAAATTACACGCAACATATTTTCCCGCGATTGATGAGGGAGCAAACAAGAAAAAGGTTGCGATCTGTTTTCATGGATATACAAGTCAGGGAATGTCCGACTATATCGGACTGTCAGGTTATTATCTCAGGAAAGGTTATGCGATGCTTCTGCCGGATGCGAGGGCACACGGAGAGAGCGAGGGCGAGTACATCGGTTTTGGATGTCTCGACAGAAAAGATGCGCTTGTGTGGATCAACTGGGTGATACAGGAGCTCGGAGACGATATCGAGATCGTGCTCCACGGAACGAGCATGGGCGGTGCGACAGTATTGATGGCGAGCGGGCTGGATCTGCCCGGACAGGTGAAGGGAATCGTCTCTGACTGTGCCTTTACCTCACCGAAGGAAGTGTTCACGCATGTGCTGAAGACGATGTACCATCTGCCTGCATTTCCGGCGATTCCGGGGGCGGATATCCTGAATAAGAGGCTTGCGGGGTATGGCATGGATGAGTGCAATGCAAAGCGCGAGGTGGCGAAGGCAAAGGTTCCGATTTTGTTTATCCACGGCACCAAGGATACGTTTGTGCCGTACCGCATGTGCAATGAGATTTATGAGTGCTGCGCGTCGCCGAAGAAGATGCTGGTCGTGGAGGGCGCAGCACACGCGGAGAGCTATTATAAAGATACAGAGAAGTATGAGCAGGCGTTGGATGAATTTTTTGAGGAAATCGTGTGAGAAATTCTCCGCACGAGTTAGGAGTCCGCAGAGCGGAAACATGGAGGGGTTATCATGAAAACAAGAAAAGGTTACAAAACGTATCCGTTGACGGCTGCACAGAAGTATCATTTTTACTACTCAAAGTACAGTCCGGCACAGGAGATTCTCAATGTCGGCAGCAGTCTCACGATTGAGTTTGAGCTGAATATTGACGAGCTCAGAAAGGCGATCTACAAGGCGTATGACCGCTGTGAGTCCATGCGCGCCAGACTCGTGTACGATGAGAAGGAGAAAGAATGGTATCAATATATTGTCGACAAGGAAGAGCGCGAGATCGAATTTGTTGATTTTACGGGCAGGACCATGGAGGAAGCAGAGGCCGAGATGACAGCATGGACGCGTGTTCCTTTCGGTCAGGACGAGCCGATGAACAAGGTGGTGATCATCAAGACACCGGACAATTATGAGGGTATGTATATCGTGGGCGATCACCGTTTCCTCGATGCGCAGTCTTTGATTGGATTTATGAAAGATGTCATAGAGCTCTACTGCAATGCGAACTTTGAGAACGTACCCTATCCTGCGGATATGCGTTCCTATGTCGAGCAGCTGGAGAAGGACTTTGCGTATGAGGCCGGCAGCAAGGCGCAGGCGAGGGACCGCGCATATTTCCACAAGTTATTTGAGGCGCCGGAGCCAATCTACAACGGCATTGACGGCAAAAAGAGGCTCGATGATGCAAGGAGGAAAACGGGAAATCCCAATCTCAGGGCAGCGCCGACAGGATCTGACAGCTTTGCGGCGGCGATCGATATCTTCCATCTGGAGGGAGAGCCGACCGAGCGTCTTATGACGTTCTGTGAGCAGCAGCATATCTCACTGCAGTGTCTGCTGATCATGGGAATCCGCACGTACCTGCAAAAGATGAACAACTGTGACGATGTCTCCATGATGGTGGCGTATGCACGCAGGGCAACGCTTCTGGAAAAGAAGTCGGGCGGCACGCGTATCCACAGTTTTCCGTTCCGGACAATCATTCCAGAGGATAAGACTTTTCTGGAAGGCATCATGGAAATCAGGGACAAACAGAACGAGACATTCCGCTATGTGAATTTTGATCCGGTGGAGTGCATGAATTATAAGAAAGAGGTTTACAATACACCTCTGGGCATGGGGTATGAGACAGTAGCGCTCACATACCAGCCTGCGACACTGCGCGAAAAAGGTCTGGTTGACCTGGGTGATATCCGGTACAAGACCAAGCGGTATGGCAACGGTTACTATGCGGACGGGCTCTATCTCACCGTGATGCACAGACCAGAGGACAATGGTCTGGACTTTAGCTTTGAACATCAGACGAAAGCATACAGCAAAGAGACGCTTGAACTGTTTTACTATTATATGTGCAAGATTATGTTTAAGGGGATCGAGAGACCCAACCTGAAGATCGGCGATGTGATAAAACTGATTTAAATGGACTTCGTTTTATGATAAAATAAAGTGTAACGTAACAGGGGTGTCGGAAAACATTCCATATAGGATAGGAAAGGCAGGGTTAAGCAATGTTTGACAAGTTGGCAGATCTGATCACAAATTATGTAGAGGTAAAGAGGGAGGACATCAAGCCAGAGTCCCGTTTTATGGAGGATCTTGGTTTTAGCTCGTTTGACTTTATGAGTATGCTCGGCGAGATCGAGGATGAGCTGGATGTGGAAGTAAATCCCGAGGAAGCTGCAAATATCCGCACTGTGCAGGAGGCAGTGGAGTATTTGGAGAAGATTTCATAGGAAAATGCATTTGGTGCTTTCGCTGATGGATAGGGAAGCACCAAATCGTGTTTTGCGTGCACAGGAGCGCATAAGGAACTGTAGGAATAGCAGAGGAATAGAGAAAGGTGTGGAGGGGATATGAGCAAAATGCATAGTACCATACGGGAACTGCTGGAAGCGGCAGAACAGGAATTTGGCGCACAGGATGCGTTCCGCTATAAGGTTAAGGGCAGCGGTGAAAGCGGAAAAAAGGAAGTAAAAATTGAAGCGAAGACTTATACACAGCTGAAAAATGACACAGAGCGCTTTTCGGCAGCACTGGCAGCTCTCGGAGAGCAGGGCAGACATGTTGCGATTGTCGGACCGACCTCTTACTCGTGGGTGGCAGCGTATTTTGGTGTGGCGGACAGTGGAAGTGTGGTCGTGCCCCTGGATGCCAATCTTCCGGAGGCAGATCTGTGTGAGCTGATCGACCGCGCGGATGTCACCACACTCGTCTATGATGAGGCAAAATCAAGTGTGGCGGAGATGGCGGCAGCGCGCTGCGGGAAGCTGGAACATATTATCTGTATGGGGGAGCCGCAGGATAATGCAAAAGTTCTTTCCATGTGGGAGCTGATCGGTGCACAGAGCGCAGGATTTCACCACGAGCCGAAGCCGGACGACCTTGCAACGATCATGTTTACATCAGGCACGACAGGAAAGAGCAAAGGCGTAATGCTCACCCATAGAAATCTTGCGGAGAATGCGACCTGTCTGGACATGGGGCTTGATCCGGGCATGGTGATCATGACGGTGCTTCCCATACATCACGCATACTGCCTCAGCATGGATATCTTAAAAGGACTCTCAGTCGGTGCAGTGATCTGCATCAACGATTCCCTGCTCCGCGTGGCGAAGAATATCAAACTCTTTGAGCCGAATATGATTCTGATGGTGCCGTTGATGATTGAGACGCTGGCCAAGAAACTAGAGGAGGCTTCCTGGATTCCGGCGCCGCTTGTCAGGGCTAAGGTTTTCGGCAAACAGTTCCATACGGTGTGCAGCGGCGGCGCATACCTCAATCCAGCCTATCTGGAGCTCTTCAAGAAATATGGAATCACAATCTGGCAGGGGTACGGCATGACGGAGTGCTCGCCAGTCATCAGCACAAACTATGGCGCGTTTATGAAAGACGGTTCTGTCGGTAAGCTGATGCCAAACTGCGAGGCAAAGGTTGTGGACGAGGAAATCTGGGTGAAGGGCTCAAGCGTCATGCAGGGCTATTACAACATGCCCCAAGAGACAGAGGAGACCTTGTCTGACGGCTGGTTAAAGACCGGAGATCTTGGATATGTGGACGAGGATGGCTATATATTCCTGACAGGGCGCAAGAAGAACCTGATTATCACGCCAAACGGCGAGAATGTCTCACCGGAGGAGATTGAGAACAAGCTCGGAGAAAACCGTCTGGTGCAGGAGTCGCTTGTGCGCGAGAGCGAGGGCGTGATCGAGGCTGAGATTTTCCCGGACTATGAATACGCCACAAAGAAGAAAATCAAGGATATCCAGGGCGAGCTGCAGAAGATCATCGATACCTACAATCAGGGCGCACCGCTTTACAAGAGAGTGTTTAAACTCAAAGTGCGCGAGACGGAATTTGAGAAGAATACGACGAAAAAGATTAAGAGATTTTGATAGAACCAGAACGTATAAAACCTGTTTCTTCCACGGTGGAAGGGACAGGTTTTTTGAAAAGAGCTTAAGGCTGCGTACACGAAAATAGCTTGCAACCGAAATGTACATTCTTTTTCAGATAAAATTAAAGCTGGAATCTATGAAGATTTTGAATAAGAAGCCTAATTTTGAACCGGGTTCGGACGTCCGGTATTGTAACTGCTCCTTTGTTTTGCTGGGGCTTGCAATAGAAAAAATCACAGGGAAAACCTATCGGGAATACGTGACGGAAAATGTGTTTCGGAGAGCGGGAATGAGAAATACCGCTTTTTTATCAATGGATTCTGTCAATGAAAATACGGCTGAAGGCTATCTGAATTTGTATAATGAAGACGGCAGGGTAATCGGATATAAGAAAAATATTTACTGTTTTCCACCTATGGGAACGCCGGACGGAGGGGCGTACACAACGGCGGAGGACATGAATCTTTTCCTGACCGCGATACAAAAGAAGATCCTGCTGGATGATATGCATGCGAAACTGCTTCTTACGGCCCACTGCCCATATACGCGGGAAAAAGAATGGTGGAGGATTCCCGGACTATATGAAAGAAACGGTTATGCGTTTGAGTTTCTTTTTCTGCCGGACAGCGAAGAGCCTTTCTGCATCTATAAAGACGGGCAGAATGACGGCGTTGCCGCCAGATTTAACTATTATCCGAAAGAAGACATATCGGTGACGATCCTGTCAAATCAGGATTGCGACGTGTGGGATATGACAAGACAGATACAGACAGAAATATATAACGCATGTTATTTGCGCTGATCGGGAGAGAGATATCTGCATGCGCTATGTATTGGTATGGTTACTTTTCACTCCCCACGTCAAGGTAGTGGGGGAATCGTGCGCCAAATTGGCGTTAGCTTTTTTCCTGTTATTGGAACGGAGTGAACAATAACCCAGGGGGCGGCAGAAAAATTAAGTGCAGAGTAAATGGCTTGAAATAAGCGGTGAAATCTGATATTATTTATGTAACAAGCAAAAAGAAGAAAAAATACCCGTGATGCCAATTCGGGAATCTCATTTGATTCCATGACAAAACGGTGTTTGCACAGCCTGACGAATGCCCGAAACCGTTCAGGAAACGCAGAAACGGGGAACATGACAGTAATGTCAACGGTAAAAGAAAGGAGCAGATTTATGAGAATAAACAAATTGGCTGGCATTGTTCTGGCGGCAGCACTGACAGTGTGTAACTCAGCTACGGCACTGGCAGGACTGCAGGCGAATAAGATCGAAATATCCTCCCAAATAGGCGACAATGGGCCGGAACGCTTTTTTGGTGATACGCATGTAGAATTTGTCTTTGAAGAATATGACCCGGTTACTACGTTGATTCCGGTATATCAAAATGTGTCCAGATGGATGGGAGAGGAGTATAACGAAGCAAGCCTCCTGTTCCTGAGCGTTGCAGCAGCAGAGACGGCAATACCTGCCAATGCGGACTGGCTGCTGGTATCCGGTTTCCAGAACGGACAGGCATTTGTCAAAGAAAAGAGCACAGGGCATTTGGTGCGCATTGACATGACGGGCACGGAAACAGGACGCTTTCTGATTAATGAAGAGATTACAGCGCTTTACAGACTGCCGGCTTCTTCACAATACGCTTTCTATTATATAACGGGGAAGACCGGCGGGAGTACTTGGGCGCCCGAGAACCTGAAAGTAGTGTTTGTGGCGGAAAGCGGTGCACAAAAGGTTGTAAATCTTCAGGGGAATTATTGGAATACAGGGGATTTTGCTGCCAATGGATATATGCCGCTGTTTAAAATGACAGGAACTTACACAACACAGTGGAAGATTGAAGGAAGCGACCATTGGAATGATCTCGACCATTACAATATGGAACAGATGGATTATCTGGATGTAAACGGAGAAATTCATCAAGGAGCTATGCCGGCTTATCAGCAGGAAGCGGAAAAGGAATATATTCCGGAGCCTTACGATATTGGACTTCCGCTTGACAGGACGACAAGTATATACACTTATACAGGTGGAAACTATGACCTAAAACGGGTTGACAATGTATCAGGACTGGGTGATATTTATGAGATTTACGATAAAGCGGGAAATGCGACTGGCGTAAAAATCTGCTCTATAGCGTTCGGTGCAGAAAACTTTGTCATTGCAAGGTCGATTGATCCGAATTATGATTATAAAAAATACCCGGTTGACGATTCCTTGTATACTGCGCCTTATTGTATTTATTATATAGGAGACACTTTGGACTGAAAGCTGAGAGTATACCTGACTCGTGAGAAAAGTGCGGTTATCCGCACTTTTTTCAATGGGAAATAGATTATCGCCCTCCGCAAGAAAAGGAAGAAAAACGAAAAAACGCTTGCAATGAATTTTGACATGTGCTATTCTAAGTAAGAATCTTGGAATAAAAATGACATATATTTTATTAAATGCCATGAAGGAGACTCTTGCCAGGGAAAACGACAGGAAGACGGCGTCACCGACTGAGAGCGCTGTCCGCGGAAGCTGACGAAGGGAACACTCCGGAGCAGACTATCTGAAAAGATATTGTTTTACTGGTATGCTAGTAGGATAGTACGTGAGCGTGCGTTAAACGCAAGAGAGGATAAGATCTTTTGACATGCTGCGTGTACACATGTGTAATAAAAGGTTTTGTCAATGCGGGTGGTACCGCGGGTATATTTCAGATTATCCGTCCCGGAATACATTTTGTATTCCGGGATTTTTGTCGTTATGAAAACAGCACCAGCCCAGACATTTTGCAGTCGGAAATGCTTCTGACGCAGTGGGACCCAGGAGGGCTGATGCGCAGCATGAAATGAGGAGGATTTGAGATGTACAGAGACATTACAATGAAAGAAATCAGTGAACAGCATATCGGGCAGACGCTGCAGGCAGCGGGGTGGGTTGAGAATATCCGCGACCATGGCGGCGTGTCCTTTGTCGATCTGCGCGATATGTATGGCGTGCTGCAGGTGGTTATGCGGGACATGACACTGCTCGACGGTATCACAAAGGAGATGTGTCTTTCGATTGAAGGACTGGTGGAAAAAAGGGATGAGGACACCTACAATCCAAGGATTCCGACAGGAACGATTGAGCTGGAGGCAAGGAAAGTGACAGTGCTCGGGAAAGTGTACCATCAGCTTCCGTTTGAGATTATGACCTCTAAGGAGACAAGGGAGGATGTCCGTCTAAAATACCGTTATCTTGATCTTAGGAATGCGAAGGTGAAAGACAATATCATTTTCCGATCGCAGGTGATCAGTTTTCTGCGGCAGAAGATGACAGAGATGGGTTTTCTGGAGATTCAGACGCCGATTTTGTGCGCATCGTCACCGGAGGGCGCGCGCGATTACATCGTTCCGTCCAGAAAATACAAAGGAAAATTTTATGCGCTCCCGCAGGCGCCGCAGCAGTATAAGCAGCTTCTGATGGCATCGGGCTTTGACAAATACTTTCAGATCGCACCGTGCTTCCGCGATGAGGACGCGCGCGCGGACCGCTCGCCGGGGGAGTTTTACCAGCTCGATTTCGAGATGAGCTTTGCGACGCAGGAGGATGTGTTCCGGGTAGGGGAGGAAGTGCTCTCTGCCACATTTGAGAAGTTTGCGCCGGAGGGATTTGCAGTGACAAAGGCGCCCTATCCGATCATCAGCTACAGGCAGGCAATGCTGGAATTTGGCACAGATAAGCCGGACCTCAGAAATCCGCTGCGGATTATCGATGTGACAGACTTTTTCCAGAGATGCACGTTCAAGCCGTTTATCGGCAGGACAGTGCGGGCTATTAAAGTGCACGCTGAGATGTCGAAGGGCTTTCACGAAAAGCTTCTGAGCTTTGCGACCGGTATGGGAATGGGAGGACTTGGATATCTGGAGATTGCGGACGATATGACCTACAAGGGACCGATTGACAAGTTTATTCCCGATGAGATGAAAGCAGAGCTCGCCGCGCTCGCAGGGCTTGAAGCCGGCGATACGATTTTCTTTATCGCGGACAAGGAAGAGCGTGCAAACTACTATGCAGGGCAGCTTCGCGTGGAGCTGGGCGATAAGCTTGAACTGTGTGAGAAGAATGCATATCGTTTTTGCTATATCAATGATTTTCCGATGTATGAGATTGACCCCGAGACGAAGCAGATTGGATTTACGCACAATCCGTTTTCCATGCCGCAGGGCGGGCTGGAGGCGCTGAACAGTGAGAATCCTCTGGATATCCTGGCATACCAGTATGATATTGTGTGCAATGGTGTGGAGCTGTCAAGCGGTGCGGTCAGGAACCATGACATGGAGATTATGGTGAAGGCCTTTGAGATTGCGGGCTATGACGAGGAGACATTGAAGTCAAAGTTTGGAGCGCTCTATCAGGCATTCCAGTTCGGGGCGCCGCCACACGCAGGGATGGCGCCAGGGATTGACAGGATGCTGATGCTGCTGAAAAATGAGGAGAACATCAGGGAAGTCATCGCGTTTCCGATGAGCGGCTCCGCGCAGGATCTGATGTGCGGCGCGCCGAACGATGTCACAGAGCAGCAGCTTCGGGAAGTGCATATCAAGGTAAGGGATTAGAGAACGAAAGCAGGAGGACAGATATGGCAAATATTATTTCAGATGAGACGATCGAGTATGTGGGGATCCTTGCCAAGCTGGAACTGTCAGACAAGGAGAAAGAGCAGGCAAAGAAAGATATGGGGAGTATGCTCGACTATATCGACAAGCTGGCAGAACTCGACACGACAGGCATTGAGCCGATGTCGCACGTGTTTCCGGTGCAGAATGTGTTCCGCGAGGACGTGGTGACAAACGGTGATGAGAGTGAGAGGACGTTGAAGAATGCACCTGGCGGGAAGGACAATATGTTCATGGTTCCAAGGACGTTTGACTGAGATGTTTTATCACATGGTATATAAATCGGGAATTTATCGCGCTATTAGGAGGAAAAATATGGAGTGTATTGAATGGCTGTTTTTCGATGTAGGCTCAACTCTCATGAATGAAGAAAAAGCATATTTGCATCGTTTACATGATGTTGCTGACGCAGTAAATAAGACTTTTGAAGAAATATATGATATGGCAATCACACTTTATAAAGAGAACAAAAAAGGTGATTTGGAAATCATGAGATTATATGGTTTGCCAAAACTCAAATGGTATAAAGAAGATGAAGATTTATACGCTGATACTTTTGAAGTATTAGATGAGTTAAGCAAAAAATATAAGATTGGGGTTATAGCAAATCAATCATTAGGCACTGCAGAACGGTTAGAACAAAAAGGAATATTGAAATTTATAGATTTGGTTATTGCATCTGCAGAAGAAGGTATATCAAAGCCTGATAAAAGAATATTTGAAATTGCATTATCAAGGGCTAAATGTAATGCTGAAAATGCTGTAATGATTGGCGACAGAATAGATAATGATATAGTCCCTGCCAAGCAAATTGGAATGAAGACAATTTGGATAAAACAAGGATTTGGAAAATACTGGAATGTAGCAAGAGAAGAAGAAAAAGCAGATTATGAAGTAGATAATTTAATATCTATATTATCTTTGCTTGGTTAAATTCCAGTTTGTTTATAGAACTATTATGTTGGTATAGTTCACGTCAATATATTAGAAAACGAAATAAATTTGAGTTTTATGCATTGGGAACATTTTGGTGGTTTTTCAGAATGGAGATTGTATATGGATATTTTAGAATACGGCGCCGTGGAGCTATCCGCGGTGATCAAGGAGGGCAGGTTTACTGCGACAGAGGCCATGGAGGCGGTGCTTGCAAGGATTGATGCGAAGGAAAAAGACATCAATGCCTATGTGTCGATTGACAGGGAGCGCGCGTTAAAGGCTGCGGCTGCCGTGCAGGAGAAAATTGAAAAAGGGGAGCTTTCAGGAGCGCTCGCGGGAGTGCCCGTTGCCATTAAGGACAATATGTGCACAGAGGGAATGCTGACGACCTGCTCCTCAAAGATATTGGAGAATTTTGTCCCGACGTTCTCAGCGGAGGCAGCGATCAATCTCGAAAAGGCGGGGGCAGTGATCATCGGAAAGACCAATATGGACGAATTTGCGATGGGTTCCACGACAGAGACTTCCGCTTACGGCGAAACCAGAAATCCGTGGAATACAGCACATGTGCCAGGCGGCTCGTCAGGCGGTTCTGCGGCGGCAGTGGCGGCGGGGGAGTGTTTCTTTGCACTTGGTTCCGACACA
>CAMWXA010000125.1 GCA_947178035.1 uncultured Lachnospiraceae bacterium
AGCAGGGACAGCGGCGCATTAATCCGCTTTCCAAATACCGAATGAAACATCAGCTGACTGTTCCCCGACGAATCCCTAAAATGTTCCACCAGAATGGTTCTGTCATCGGGCAGACTTCCAAGTGCCCTCATCTGTCGGTCCAGATAGCCAGCTGCAAGTGACACTGCTGTCTCATCCAATCCCAGCCTTTTGAGTTCCTCTGGCAGTCTTTTGTCCTCATGCGCCTGCTGTAAAGCGTGAAACATGCGCCCAAACGCCTCGCCGGTGCGCTTGTCACGCCCCTTGATTTCCCCTTTCCAGAATGGAAGCCTTGCCCCCTCGACGGGAGCCTGGACTACCGTCACAATATCCCTGCTGATATTTGTTATTTTCCATGCAAAGGCGCCAAGAATAAAGCGGTCTCCCTTCTGAGATTCATAGACAAACTCTTCATCCACCTCACCGAGCTTTACACCGTCCTCCGTTTTTACGGTGTACAATCCCTTGTCAGGAATGGTTCCCCCCGCCGAGACAGCAAGCATTCTGCTGTAGCCATCCCCCTCCACACGCCCATGAATCCTGTCGTACAAAATCCGCGGACGCACAGGAATATCCCGCTCATGCTCATAATCTCCCGCAAGCATACAAAGTACCGATTGGACATCCTCCTTCGTAACATCGCGGAAGTTCCACGCGCGTGGCAGTATTTCCATCACCTCATCCAGCATGTAGCCTCGGAATGCAGCCATGGATACAAGGTGCTGCGCAAGCACATCCAGACACATCACCGGCGGATGAATCTGCTCCACGCCGCCTTCTCTTGCAAGCTGCGCCGTCATACCACATGACACGCACTCTGCTGCGGTCCTTGGAAAAAGATACATGACACTTGTCCGCCCGGGATTGTGTCCGGCGCGTCCAAGCCGCTGCATCGTGCCGGACACCGTGCGCGGGCATCCGACCTGTAATACCTGGTCAATCTCCCCCACATCAATCCCGAGCTCCATGGAAGAGGTCGCACACAGAAGCCGAAGCGTCCCCTCGCGCAGGGCTTCCTCCGTCTCCATGCGCTGTTCTTTCGACAGACTTCCATGGTGAACGCGCGCAAAGCCCTCCCCGCCCAGCGTATTGACATAGTATGCCAGCTTTTCCGCGTATCTTCTTCCCTCCACAAACGCAATCACACTGCGGCTGCCCTGACAATACTGGTACACAAGGGCCCCCAGCTCCTCCCACACAGGGTCTTTTCTCCTGTTCCTGACGGAATCCGCATACGGACCAAGCACATCCAGACGGACTTTCTTTTTCATGACCGGCGCCGCAATCAGCACTTCCTCCGGCGCAAGATATTCTGCTGCCGCATCCAGCGGATCAATTGTCGCGGACAGGCCAATCCGCTGTAAGGGCTGTCCGCACAGGTAGTCCAGACGCGCGAGCGACAACATTAAATGGGCTCCTCTTTTTGTGTCGATAAGCGCATGAAGCTCGTCCACAATCACAGCCTTCGCCGTTGCAAGCACATTCTGTCCCGTCTTGCTGGTCAGCATCAGATACAGTGACTCTGGTGTAATAATCAATATATGCGGCGGCTTTCTGACCATTTGCTGTCTGTCCCGCTGCGGGGTATCGCCTGTGCGGATTCCGACAGTAATCCCCTCCTGCTCCCCAGTTCCGCTTCCGATTCCGTCCAATGGCCTCCTCAGATTTTCGCGGATATCTGCTGCCAGGGATTTCAGCGGGGACACGTATATCAGCTGCAGTTCATTTTTTAATGTCCCTTCCTGTAACTGCCGCTTCATCTGGTCCAAAAAAACAAGAAACGCAGAAAGTGTCTTTCCCGTTCCTGTAGGCGCCGAGACCAGTACATGCTGGCCGGCTGCAATGCCCGGCCACGCCTTTTGCTGTACCAGCGTCGGCTCTCCCAGAGCACTGCGAAACCACTTCTGCGTTTCCTCTGTAAAGAGCTTCAATACATTTTCCATATCGTCCTATTCCCCTTCGCACCTCTTTCCTACGTCTCCATCCTTTTAAAGGTATTTTGAACATTCTCCAAGATGCCGTCTCTGTCATCTTTCTTCAGGATCTCCATCAGCTCGGCAAACCACTGGGCACAAGGATAGTGTATCGAATATTTACTGTCATATTCTGAAAAGCGATGAATATTTTCCCGTTCAACAAATTCCTGAAATTTCAGATACGCGTCCGTTAAGTATCTCCGCTTTCTGTTGGTGACCACCTGTTCGGAATCAATTTTCCAAATGGGGGTTACCCTGTGTTTCAGAGCAAGGTACAGCAGCTTATCAATCTCTATCACTTCCCTGTTGTACAGGTCTTCCAGATATACCCTGCCTTCCTTTCTTTCCACTTCCATCGGCGGATATTCCCTCAGCCACTTTTTCTGCTCTTCTGCACTCTCCATGCCTTCCTCTTCACTTTTGGGTTTGTTCAGGCAGCATTGCTTGTATTTTTTGCCGCTTCCGCATGGACATGGGTCATTCCTGCCAATTTTCACATTCCTTCTCTGCTCTGTCTTGTCCTCTCTGCTGTTTAACTCTCGGAAAAAGTCTTCAATCATCCTGCTCTCTTCTTTGTCCTCTTCGCTCTCATCCTCTTCCTCCAACTCTATCCCATCAGGGATTTCAAACATTGCCCAGTCATTGAGCATTTTCCACGCTACAATCGGGGATTTACAAAACCGTTCGTTTCTTTTCCTGTATGAAAACATCTGGTCCACGCAGCTGTCATAGCCGCCAATGGCACATCGATCCACTCGTTCATCCTGATAAAGACGCTTGAGTTCTGGCAGCATATCCGTAAAATGACAGCGATAGATTAACTGTGCTACCCTTGTGTAAATATAATCGCCGATACTCTTCTTCTCATATACAATCTGCCGCAGAAAATCCTGCAGTTCCTGTCTTCCCAACGTCTGATCCAGGTAAAGCTGTCCAATCACGTCCAGCATCGCCACTCTCGCATAATCACTGGCCTCTTTATTCCAGACCGACTGTTTTAGCAGCTCCAAATCCCCATTGTATGTATTGTATAAAATATCCTTCAGGCACTCTGTAAGCGTATCCCCGATTAGAATATCCAAAGTGTCCTCCGGCAGCATTGCCAGCTCCATCAGCTTAGGGAACGATTCCCGGTCCTGAAACTGTGCAAGCAGATATATTCCGTAAAACTGTAAGCTGTATTCATCGTCAGGATTGTCTTTCTCTCTGATCACCTTGTCAACCGCATCCCGCAGATAAGGAATCGCGGCATCCCTGTTTGCGGAGATCAGATCAAACTCTTTCTTGGGAAGCTTTTCGCTGTAATATGATATTTTCTCAATTGCTCTCTGTAATTCATCCATAAATGTTCTCCCTCATGTGCTTTATTGTAAGCATAACGATCTTTCTCTTCCGATATTATACTAATATAATCATCTTTCGTCAAATCATTATTAAATTAATCTTCTATCAATATACGGCGCCCTAAATAGTTTTCCTCACAAACCCCCTAAATTTCCACGCGCTTCATATAATATCCAAAGCACCCTTTGTACAGCTTATTGTCGGCGTCCTGCTGCATGCGCGCCTCTCCGTTCTCAAAACCTTCAAAACCAAACATCTGCGCAATGCGCTGTTCCCTCTCGTAGTACACCCCAGGCACACCGAGATAATACTGAACCTCAATCTTCCCATAGCGAAACAGTAGAAGCTGTCTGTAGTTGTAATATGCATGCAGAACAAATGAGTTGGTGGCGAGCTCATGATATTTTTCTGACAATACCACAACGTCCCTCGGCCGTATCAGGATGCTCTGCGCCTCTGGACAGATATGTATCTCTGGATAAAGCCTGCGCAGCTGCTGCCACTTGTCCTCATAAATCTCCTCGCAAATCTCCTCACGCTCTGTCTGGTCTACATTTTTAGCCACATGTATCTCATTGTGTTCCGAGACCGGAGTGATGCTGTCTGATGTCGGATAATCGTCCCTGAGCACACACACTCCCATACGTGTTCCGTATAGCGGTATCTCAACTCTCATGCAGCGCGCAAAGTCCACTTTATCATTCCATTTCAGCTTCTCCATGCCATATCCTGACTTGATGGCCACTTCCCCCAAAAGGATTCTCTCATCATATATGTTGACGGCATACACCTTACAGCGATCGCCGCACTGCAGCGGCACTCCCCTGAGTCCCACACTGACACTGTCATTTTCCACCCTCAAAAATCCGATATTGCGCTCTTTCTTACCGCTATTCATGTAATCAATATAAAAAAACTGCATCCAAAGACTCCTTCCCTCTGTTCATGCTTATTCTAATGTATGTCCACAGAGACGAGCTTATGCATTCCATTATTGTTTTCATGAATTTTCACCAGGCGCTTTATTCCCTACAGTTCCTTTTCATAAGGAAGCCGTTCTGCCAAATATCCTTTCTGTCGAAACATCTCTTCAATCTCATCCAGGATCGCTTCGCTGTCAGCACTGACCGTATGGAAATGGTAGCCTGATGTCACGTTTAAAAGCGGGGTTGATTTGCCTGATTTTATCCTGTCCACAAACACACGCACATCCCTGCGGCTTCTGACGTTCAATGCCGCCGTCATTTTTCCATATGCCCTGTGATTCACCATCACATCCACAACCATTCCGCCAAGGTCCACCACCGTGTTCAGCTCATCCTCCACCTGCTCATCCGTATGACATACCTTTAGAATCCGCACGCACTGTTTCTGACTGGGGCGTTCCAGATAATATCCCTTTGTTGTGGACATGATTGGATATCCTTCTGTGCGCAAAAGCGCCATGTCCTGTACTACCACCTGACGGCTCACACCGGTTTCTTTGCCCAGGGCACTGCCAGATACCGGAGCCTGTGACCGCTTCATGATCGATACAAGTATTTTTCTTCGCTCAGATCCTGTCAATTCCTTTTCCATATTATCCTACTCTCCTTTTTATCTGTTCCTTACGGTTCACACCCGGCACAATTTTGTTAATCGAAAGCGTGACAGCAGCCAATTGTACACTCAGGCTAATTTTCCTCCACTGCCCTAAGATGCTTCAAACTAATATCTAAAATGGGGGCTGAATGCGTGAGTGCACCGCTTGAAACATAGTCTACGCCAAGACTTGTGATCGTCTTAATATTTTCCTTTGTAATATTTCCAGAACACTCTGTCTTGGCTCTTTTGCCAATTATGCGAATTGCCTCTGCCATCACTTCCGGTGTCATGTTGTCAAGCATGATAATGTCCGCGCCAGCTTCCACAGCCTCCTGCACCATCGCAAGGTCTTCCGTCTCCACTTCGATCTTTTGCCCAAACGGCGCATACGCTCTCGCTGCCTCCACGGCCTTACGCACACCACCTGCCGCATCGATGTGATTGTCCTTTAGCAGCACTCCGTCTGAGAGATTATATCTATGATTGCAGCCGCCCCCAACGCGCACTGCGTATTTCTCAAAGACACGCATGCCCGGGGTTGTCTTTCTGGTGTCAAGAAGTTTCGTCTTTGTTCCCTCCAAAAGCTTCACCACATTGTGTGTGTAGGTAGCAATGCCGCTCAGACGCTGCAGATAATTCAGTGCGGTGCGCTCACCGGAGAGCAGCACGCGGATGTCGCCTGTGACAAGGGCAATCACCTCACCTTTCTTCACCGCATCGCCGTCTGCAGCCGGCCTGCCATCCTTTACAGTATAGGTCACTTTTGTCGCGGGATCCAGCAGTGTAAATACCCGCTCAAAAACTGCAAGCCCGGCAATGATGCCGTCCTCCTTGCAGATTAGCTGTACCTCACCCTTTCTATACTCCGGCATGACAGCATTGGTGGACACATCTTCGTTGTTGATGTCCTCCTCCAATGCCATTCTTATGTATTTGTCAGCGACAAGCTGCATTGTAACTGGATTCATATCTCTTTCTCCTTCCTCCGCCGCAATGATAGTTAGGATACCTTCACCGGCTTTCTGTTCTCATTTTTAGATTCCATAGTTTTCTTCTAATTCTGTGTTTGCGTGATTTTCGTGGCTGCCCGCTTCGCAAAAACGAGACTCTCCAGCAGACTGTTACTGGCAAGTCTGTTCTTTCCATGAACACCATTGCAGCAGGTCTCCCCCACAGCATACAGATGCGCCATGGTCGTCTGGGAATCACTGTCCACATGCACCCCACCCATAAAATAATGCTGTGCTGGCACAATCGGCACTGGCTCGTGCAGCAAATCGTACCCCTCATCCAGGCAATGCTTATAGATATTGGGGAAATGCTCCTTCACTACATTTTCAGGAACATTTTCAAAAGAAAGATACTCATACTCCGCGCCTTCCTTCTCCATCTCTTTCAAGATTGCATCTGTCACCACATCCCTTGGAAGCAGCTCATCCACGAAGCGTTTACCCTTATGATTGATAATAATCGCGCCCTCTCCCCGTGCAGACTCCGAAATCAGGAAACTTCGGCCTGGTTTTGTGCTGTAGAGGCAGGTCGGATGTATCTGCACGTAATCCATATGGGCAAGCTCCACGCCGTGCTCCTTCGCTATGCGGCATGCGTCCCCTGTCAGGAGTGGGAAATTTGTGGAGTGCTGATAAAGCCCACCGATTCCTCCCGTCGCCATCACTGTATCTGACGCGTAAATGCGCAGTCCCTCTCCATTCTTATCTCTGGCCTGTATTCCGACACAACGGTCATTTTCTTCGATGATATCTGTCATCGTTGTGTATTCCATAATCGTGACATTGGTCAGCTTCCTCACCTGTGACAACAGTGTCGTTGTAATCTCCTCACCTGTAATATCCTTGTGAAAGCAGATGCGGGGCCTCGAATGTGCGCCCTCCCGCGTGTAAGCAAGACTTCCGTCCGCATTTCGCTCAAAGCGCACGCCCAGTGTCAACAGGTGGTTGATGATATCGCGGCTGGAATTGATCATAATCGCCACACTCTCCGCGCGATTTTCGTAATGCCCCGCCCGCATTGTGTCCTCAAAATATGCATCAAAATCATTGTCGTCACGAAGCACACAGATTCCGCCCTGCGCCAGCATTGAGTCGCAGCTTGCGACATCCTCCTTAGACAGCATGAGAATCTTCTTGTCCTGCGGCAGTGTCAGCGCTGTGTACAGCCCCGCGACACCGCACCCCGCGATCACAATGTCACAATACAAATCTCTATCATAACACTCCTTTGTCATTTTTCAATAACCATATCCCTTCCTAAATTATTGGTTTTTATGACAGCTCTAACATGCGCGTAAGTGTCCGCTTTGCCGCCGCATTTGCCTGCCCATTGTCTATATGCACCTCATTGCTGCCGTTTTTCAGCACATCAATGATTTTATCCAGCGTTATCCGCTTCATGCCGGCACACACCGGCTCTGTCTGCGGAAAGAAAAATGCCGCATCCTTTCTTGCCTGCTGCAGTGCATATCTGACGCCTGACTCTGTGCCAATGATAAACGCTGTGTCTGCGCTGTTTTTTGCAAATTCAATGATGCCGCTGGTGGAACCAATATAATCCGCAAGCCCCAGGACATCCTTGTTACACTCAGGGTGCACCAGAACCTTTGCAGACGGATGCTGTGCCTTCAACTCCCTGATTTCCTCTGCCCTCATATTCTCGTGGACTGGGCAGCAGCCATCATTGTAAATAAAATGTTTTTCCGGAACCCGCTCTGCAACATAATGCGCAAGATTTTTATCTGGAATCAGCAAAATATTTTTATTGGGCAGATTTTTCACAACCTGAACCGCATTTGCAGAGGTTACGCTGACATCTGACCACGATTTAATCCCGGCTGTCGAATTGATATAGCAGACCACCGCCAAATCCTCATACTGTTCCCTGGACCGCTCGACCACCTTTTTTGTCACCATATGTGCCATTGGGCAGTCTGCTTTTGCGTCAGGCATCAGCACCGTTTTCGCAGGATTTAGCAGCTTGGCACTCTCCCCCATAAAGGATACTCCGCAGAAAACAATGGTCTTATGTGTCATATCAATCGCTTTTTTGCTCAAAAAATACGAGTCTCCGATATAATCTGCAGCCTCCTGAACCTCAGGACTGACATAATAATGTGCTAGTATCACCGCATCCTTTTCCTGTTTTAGCTTTTGTATTTCTTCCTGTTTTGTCATATTGAACCTCCCTAAATGCATACCAAAACCATGCCATTTTTTGCAGTATAGCACATATCTTTACATGTGACAAGACACCTGTGATGACAAATCGGAAATCGTATCGGAATTAATTGGCAAAGTTTAGTTGACTTCACTTAGCTGGATTGGTAAAATAGTAACAGTAATACATAAGAAAGGTAAGGTGTAATCTATGCAATACAAAACAAGTGGAACCTGTTCACAGCTAATTGATTTTGAAGTTGAGGACAATATCATAAAATCAGTGGCCTTCACCGGAGGCTGTAATGGCAATTTAAAGGGCATATCGGCACTGGTTTCCGGAATGAATGTCGATGATGCCATCTCAAAGCTCAAAGGGATCCAATGTGGTCTCAAAAATACTTCCTGCCCCGACCAGCTGGCGCGTGCTCTGGAACAGTATAAGGCAAACACTGCAAATTGAAAAATATGGTAACAGTTCATAATAATTGGAAAATAAAATATTTTTGAATATACTATCCTATATACTTTCATCATGAAAAGGAAATCGGAGGCTTTAAATATATGAAACGCATCGTTTTTACTGGTGGTGGTTCTGCTGGTCATGTGACTCCCAATATTGCTCTTTTTCCCAAACTCAGGAGCATGGGCTATGACATCCATTATATTGGCTCCTACGAGGGCATCGAGAAAAAGTTAATCGAAGATTACCGCATTCCCTATTATGGAATTTCGACAGGAAAACTCAGAAGATATTTTGATATCAGAAATTTCAGCGATCCCTTTCGTGTGCTCAAGGGCTTTGCCGAAGCCAGAAAAATATTAAAAACGCTTAAACCCGATGTCGTCTTTAGCAAGGGCGGCTTTGTGAGTGTGCCTGTTGTCCGCGCTGCATCAATGTTGAAAATCCCATGCATCATTCATGAATCCGATATGACACCTGGACTTGCCAACAGCCTCTGTATTCCTGTCGCACAAAAAATCTGCTGCAATTTCCCAGAGACTCTGCAGAGCCTCCCGGCCGATAAGGCAATCCTCACAGGTTCTCCAATCCGAAACGAACTCACAAAAGGCAATAAGGAAAAAGGCTTTGAGATGTGCGGTTTTGATACATTAAAACCTGTAATCATGGTCATCGGCGGCAGTCTGGGTGCCGCTGAGGTCAACAAACTGGTTCGGGAAGCACTTCCTAAACTGCTTGAGGATTTTCAGATTGTGCATATCTGTGGCAAAGATAAAATTGACAATCTGCTGCTTAATACCAAAGGTTACAAACAGTTTGAATTTGTAAAGGAAGACTTAAAAGACCTTTTTGCCATGGCAGATATCGTCATATCGCGGGCTGGTGCAAATGCGATCTGTGAACTGCTGACCCTGCGAAAGCCAAATCTTCTGATCCCGCTGCCTGCCCATGCAAGCCGCGGTGACCAGATTCTGAATGCCAAAAGTTTCGAGTCGCAGGGCTATTCCATGGTGGCAGACGAAGATTACCTCACCGCAGTGATACTGACAGAAAAGATTCATGAACTGTATTTCACGCGGCAGTCTTATATTGATGCGATGCAGAACAGCAAAATTAAGGACTCTATTGAGACAATTACCTCATTGATAGAGGATACCATAAGTCAGAAATGATTCCAGACGAGTGGGCAGGGGGCATTGTTTTGTCAGGAAAAGTGCCCCTGCTGCCAATCTCCGCCATTGAAAAAGACCGGGCCAGAGCTATTCTTACCCGGTAATCTCGTCCTTTACCATATCCAACTGCTCTGCTGTCATACCACACGGAGGCATGGCAAGCGACTGGTTGTCGTCGTTGTATCTCGGTATCAGGTGCACGTGAAAGTGAAATACTGTCTGGCCTGCGATCTCGTTGTTGTTCTGCACCACGTTAAAGCCATCGCAGCCAAGCTTTTCTGTCATTGTCACCGCCATCTTTTTCGCAAGCGGAAGTACTTTTGCCGCCGTGTTGTCATCGAGCTCATACAAATTCTTATAATGTTCCCTGGGCAGAATCAGTGCGTGTCCCTTTGTGGCCGGATTCAGGTCAAGTATCACCCGGAAATCATCATCCTCATACAATGTCCTCGACGGTATCCCGCCATTGGCAATCCTGCAAAAAATACAATTTTCATCTCTCATATAGAATCTCCTCCATTCTTATGCTTTTTGTGTTGTAAATACAAACAGAAGGTCGAGTGTGCGCAGTACCTTAAAGTCGCCCTTCATTTTCATATCCCCGGACATGAACGCTTTTTGAAAGGTCATGCGTCCCGCTGCTATCTCATTCATAATGTCCATAGACACCTGCATTTCCACATCAACGCCATCTGTATCCCCATAAAAACACTCCATCTCTGTATGGGCTACCTTTACAATCAGTGGCAGACGTGTCTCTGGCATGGTGAACTTATAGACTG
>CAMWXA010000126.1 GCA_947178035.1 uncultured Lachnospiraceae bacterium
GAGCCAGTTCATCACTTTTTTGAGCCAGTTCATCACTTTTTTGAGCCAGTTCATCGTTTACTTGAGCCAACTCATCCTTGGAATGAGCCAATACTTCCTTCATCGTATCGATTTCGTCCTCAAATGTCCGGATAACACCGTAATATTCTTCACGGTTACGGCAGCGTTCCCGCACATTAAAATCAGCATTGAGATCGTACAGAGCGTTTGATGCTTCCTGCAAATATTCATTATCTGTTGCAATCATTTTAATCTCCTCCCATGTAGATGCTTTGAAAAGGCGCGCCCAGTAATCAAGTTTCCATTGTTTGTCTTCAGCGGTTGCCAAATCTATCTGTTTTAAATCTAACACATTCAGGGCAAATTTGCCACTATAAATGTGATGATTTTTCTCGTCCATCAATTTATTGCACGAATAGAATGCCGGACTATCTGGAAACAGAGTATAGTCAAGAATACTGATATGCATTGCAGGTTTGACATCGGTGTACTTGTCGCCATGGGAAAGGTTGTTAAAGATCCGGCACAGATAACTGACGGAACGCTCTGGCCAGTCATGCAGATTGGCGATCTGCATTTCGATGTTCAGAATCATATTTCCATTTAGTTCAACACGCACGTCGAGGCGGAATTCCTTGTCCTCGCATGCTTCGCCGACAACGATCGGATTTGTAATGACGACAGAGTGAATCTGTTCCGGCGGGATATGAAGCAGTGCGCTGATGAGTCCTTTTAGCGCTTTGTTGCTCTTCTGACAGAGTGAGCGAAACATATAATCGTTGGTCAGCGGGTAATCGAAGTGACCTGAGGCCTTCTCAAGCTCAGGCAGAAAAGAAGTGTTTTTCTTCATGTAGCCATCTCCTGTATGGTTGTATTCAGACGTCTGTATCTGCGATTATAACAGAAAAAATCAAGAATACAACGCAAATGTAAAAATTAGCACACGAAATGTAAAAAATAACACAAAATGTTTCTTATTTTGCCGCATTCTCAAACAGTGTAATGCCATCGACATCCTGCCGGAACGTGTGAAACATTACCCAGTCGATCCCCGATTGTTCAAAGACAGAAACCGCAGCGTCAAGCACCGCCTTCAAATCCCACGCGATAAAGTCAAGATATCCATAATAGATCCCCGAAGCGCCTCCAATATATGTAAAACTGTCAGAACCAGCTGTTTTTTCTATCATCTCTGCCGTATCGTCGCGGAAGTCCAGTATCTGCGCGCCCCTGTCGTCACCCTGAAAACCGTACAGAGGAAAGCAGAAATAGCCCGCCGTGATACCGTCTGCATGAAAGGTATCCATGATACGGTTTTCTCCGCTCAAAAATTCATTTAACAGAGGAACAAAGCAGCCAGCGCCTGCGAACACATCGCCGCGCAAGCCATCATGTGCCTCCTCGTCTGGTTTCATCTGATATCCGCAGTACAGCTCGCAGTAGCGCTCTGCATCAAATAGTGCCTCCCGGCTCAAAGAGAGCTGTTCCATAAAATGGGGCATGAGCTGTGCCAGTGTGAAGGACGGTTCCGCGTAAGGCGCACGGAGAATTTCCAATGCATCGATATACTTCATTTCTGCCAGCTCGCCGACGGCGTAGTCCAACATTACATAAGCCAGCCAGTAGGCCTCACTTTCCCGTTCCGGCAGGAGGGGAACAAGATCTTCGCAGTAAAGTGACACCTTTGCCTTTTGCTTTTCCCATTTAGTCCATACTTGAATATCCTTAGCACAGACGGCGTTGTCGGCGATCCGGAGCTGATAATTGTCCAGCTTATCCCCGCGTGACTGCCGTCCTACGAGAATATCCCAATGCAAAAGCACACTTTCCGGAGCCTGTTTTTGGAAATAGGTCAAAGCAAACAGACGCGTCCAGTCACCCTCAAGGTTTAAGATCAGCTCATGTTTTTCTCCGTTAAAACCGACCTCCGCATAGACAATTTCAAATGCAGGAGTCAGGAGGGCATCGAGCTGTTCAGTGATCAATTCACTGTCTGCTTTCTGGTCAATCAGCTGCCTAAGCTTGGCTTCATTTTTTGCAAAATGCTCCCAGCATTCACGGACCCTCGTGCGAAAAGGTCTCTGAAACAGGGGCAGATTACGGTCAGCCTGTTCCTTTTTCTGATTCATTTACACACCTCTTTTCATCTAATTCTGACAGTTTTCTCTGTTCTCCATTGATATCTAATATGGTTTCTGCATCAAACCCACAAGACAGTAGATATGATATGACCTTTTGCAGGGCATCGGATTCCTCAGAAAATTCAATATCAATGTTTCCGCCAGTGATTCCAGAGCCTGCACCAGTGACTTCGCCTATGCCATCCAGCAGATCAACCAGATCATCTTCGATATCACCCACCACAGAATCATCGGGCAGGTCATGGAAATAAATATATACAAAACGTTCCATTGTATTCCTCCAGATTACAGTTATCCTTGCAGTCCTCGCGCCTGTCTGTCCATATCCTCAATAACAATATCGTAGATTTCGCCCAGAGAAGCACAGTATTCCAACACTTTCCACGGCTCATTTGTGTGAAAATGAATTTTTATGAAATCCTCATCGCCAACAGCCAAAAGGCAGTCACCGTCAAAATTGGATGTAAAATAGTCATTAATTGTCTCTTCGTCAAGATTTTTGCCCTCGAGCAGTAATTGTGTATCATATTTGTACGCTAACATTGCAGTTCACCTCCACTTCCTTATGATAACGATAAGCAACTGTTATAAAATAAACTTTTGTTTATGAATAAAGAAAATTATTTCATGATAATTTCTAAAATTATACCATATACAGGCACTTCCCACAATGTCTTAACTTGACGTTTTTATTTTCCCGATCAATTCATAAAAAAGGCAGCATTGGAAAAAATGAGATTATTAGTTAAAAAAGTAGGAGATTCCTTACAGCGAGGTGAAAGTAACATTGGGAAAACGTAGAAAACGACATTTGAAAACAGCCGGAATATTGATTGTAATATTTGTCCTGTCGCTAGGGAGTGTATGGTATTTATTGAGGGCACGCTCGAATGATACTGCATTGGAAGACCAGGAATTTCAGAGCGACAGTTCCAATATTGTCACTGCGGTAGGGGTGACGGAAATCGGAACAGAGGATGTAACATTTGCAATTGACTTTTTGGAGGACACCCGTCTCTATGTGGAGGATGTGTACTTTTCAAATGGGGATATTGTTGCGGCAGGGGAGATGTACATTAAGTTTACAGATGACAGCATAGAGAAGGCACGTGCGGAGCTGGAGAAAGCAGTACAGAATACGGAGCTGGCTTACCGGAGTAAAGTGATCTCCAATGGAGAGGACAGAATACAGGCCAAATATACATATGATATGGCAGTGCTCGAGGAGGAATTTGCACTACAGGTTTATCAGGACACTTTAACGCAATTAGAGATGCAGCTTGTAAAAGCGCAGAAGGTTTTTGAGGAGGCACAGCAAGAGTACAATGCGTATTATAATGCAGTGGCAAACAACACATTTTATGAGGACTATCAGATAGAAGCACTGAAAAAAGCCTATGACGATGCCTATGACTTATTTGTCAGCCGCAGGGCATATTGGGAAGTGATGCCGGAGGAGCTCGATGCGCTGGATAACCAGAATTATGCACAGGAAGGACAGAGTGACCGGCAGTGGATTATCAGAACAGTGGCATTATTAAAGAAAGAAATGATGGAGGCACAGGAGAAATACGAACAGGCGAGACAGGCGTATCAGAGGGAGATAGAGGGCGCGGAATTAAAGCTGCAAACGCTGTTGAATCAGCTTGAGAGGGCGCAGCAGGATCTCATCGATGCACAGCTTGCACAACAGAAAGGGAGCCTTCACGCAAAGACATTATATGAGTTGGCGGCTGCCAGGGGACAGATTGCGGAAAGTGACTATAATGTCTGCCTGATGAGTCTTGCGAACGAATTGGAGCATCTAAAAGACGCAAAGGAAAAGGCGGTGGAAAACAAAGCGTTTTTTGATGAGCTGCTCGGGGACGGATATTTATATACAGAACAGGCAGGAACAGTTTTCATGACGCACGCAGAGAAAGGACAAGCGCTTGCAGGAGGTGATCTGATTCTTTCATATGAGAACCCAGAGAAGTTATTTGTGTCTACAATGGTGCCAGAAAAAAGTGCAGCATTGCTTTTCGTCGGAGAAAAAGCAAGTGTGGCCATAGCGGACGGCGACAGTATTGACGGCATGGTTGAATCGATTCAGCCCATAACGACATCTGGCGGGAAAGCGGCGGGATATCGTATGGTAACGGTGTCATTGGATGGCGATGTCAATATGGTAGAACCAAATCAGGCAGCGGCGGTAGTATTTGGGAGGGATACACAGGACGATATTGCCCAATGCAATGCAGGCACATCCAGTACAGAAGCGTGTCAAACGGTGCTGCAGATGTATGACATGGACATTTATGATTCGGGTATTTCTGCAGAAGCGGATAAGGACGATGTGGCATATCTGAAAATTGCGGAGGTGTATGTGGAGGCCGGGCAGCATATCAATGAGGGAGATCAAGTATGCCAGCTGACACAGGACAGCGTCGAGAATGTCCGTAAAATGCTTACCGATACACAGTTCAAGGCTGGCATTGCGCTTGCCCAGACGCAGGCGCGTTATCATATCGGTGTGTTGGAGGCCGGGCTTTCCCACAACGAGGCTGTGATAGGTAAGACGCTTGCACAAACTGCATATGACAATACCATTGCGAAATTAAACAGTGGTATGATGACAAAAATCCTGGCGGCAGAACAACTGTTAGCAGATATTTACCAGATGCAGACAGCTCTGACAGACGATGATTATCAGAAAGAGAAAGTGGATATAACAAGAGCATATGACGAGGCCAGGGAGCAGGTGGAGAAAGCCAGAGAGTGTTTCGTGACCAGTCAGGTCGAAGCAGCTCAAAACTTTCAGGCGGCAAGGGCGGCCTATGAAATCTTTTTCGAACAGTTGGAAGCGTCCAATCAGCAAATCGCGGATAAGATAGCAGAAGTCTACACATTGCAGGAGGATATCCTGCAGAGCCGGCAGCTTATGGAAAAGGAGCTCCTGACAGCGGAACAGACGCGCATCAGCGCCCAGACGGAAGGGGAGATTGCAAATGCAAAATATGCGGACATCTTAACAGAATATGAAAATGCGGTGAACAAGGCACAGTCGGATTTCGATCAGGCAGTTCGCAGGCTTGAGGAATTTAATCAGTTTGTGGGAAATGGTACTATTTATGCGGCGGGAAGCGGATTCGTGACAGAGGTAGGCTGCAAAAAAGGGGATTTACTTGTTGATACACGGAAGCTGGTGGCGTTCGTGGCAGACATGGATACGAATAGATTGATGGAGGAAGGCGAACAAGAGGATACACAATGAAAAGAGTACATTTCATTTTGACAGCTGCAATCGCAGTCGGCATTATTAGTATAGGAACCGCTTTGGTGGCACAGACATTTTCAATCAAAAAGAATAGAGAAGATGATATGGCATACTATGACGCAGCTGCGGAATATGGGACATTAACGGTTGGAATTACGAAAACTGCTTCGGTAACACCCACAGCGGTTGAGCAGACTTTTGATTTGGATATTGGCACATGGACGGACGAAGACTCTGCAGCACCGCAGATTGAAGAGGTACTCGTCAGTGCAGGGCAGCAGGTACGAAAAGGTACAGCCCTGTTTCGCGTTACATCAGACAGTGTGCAGAACATCAGAACGCTTTTGCAGAGAGAACTTTTTGACGCCGATAGAGACTGTAGATTGTTAGAGGCAAAGCAAAGAGAATTACATCTGCTGGCATCACAGGAGTCCGACAGCGAAGCTATAAATGCAAAATATGCAGACGTGATGTACAGTAACAAGTGTGCTGCGCTTCAAAAAAGGGCAGACGATGCAAAAGGAGCCGTGGATGAGAAACAGAATCAGGTCAATGAGACGCTGTTGGAACTCACACAGACGCAGGAGGAATTGGCAGCTGCACAGAAGTATCTGAAAGAAGCGGAGGCAGCCGTTTCTGAAAACTATGACAATCGTTATAGTAATGCATATTATTATACGATGTACGAAAAGACAAGGGAAACAGCAGAAAATATGGTAAAACAGTTAGAGGAACAGATAGAAAGACTCACGAAGCAAAACGAGTCGCTTTTATTTGAAGTTGACGAGGCCGTCCGTGCCTATCATCAGGCTGTGCAGGACTTGGAAAAAGAAAAGCTGGCAGTAAAAATGGATTATGACACTGAAATCTATGATTTGGCAACAGCGTCAGAATATTATGACATTCTGATGGTTAGTCTTGACAATGATTTGCAGGAGGCAAGGGAACGTTATCAGACTGCATTGCACAATATTCGGATATTTAATGCCTATATTGTGCGCAATCAGGTGTTTTCCGAATACAATGGTATCCTGTCAGATATTGTTGCAAAGGCAGGAGATACTGTGGGCAAAAACGACACACTTGTCATATTATATGACCAGGAAGCGGCGACAATGGAGGTTCTGCTGTGCGAGGAGGACTTTCTTGCGTTGAACCAGGAGGAAAAGGCAAAAATTTCATTTTCAAATGATACAGATGTATTTTATGAAGGCAGGATTATGAACGTATCAAAGAAAGAAAAAAACACTAGTTCCAAAGATTCCTATTACATTGTTACAGTGATGATACAGGGTGATGTGACGAGCTTATCTGAGGGAACGGAGGGTGATATAACATTTCTGACAAATGAAACGAAAGAGGTGCTTTATGTGCCGAACAGTGCCGTATTTTGGGAAGACGGACGTTCCTATGTCAAAATGCGCAATAAAATAGGAAATATTGTGGAAAAAAATGTGACAACAGGATTTTCGGATGGGGTTTCTACTGAAATCAAAAAGGGAATTTCAGAAGGAGATGTGGTGCTTTGCTTTTCCGGTTCATAGTAGTTGTATCTTACGAAGGGACTCAATTTAATAACGATTTTGATATTAAGGAATAGTCTGGACAACAATATGTTGAAGAGACTATTCCTTAAATTGTTTGCGGCTATTCTTGTTTTTCATCACAGCTATCCATACCTCATACTGTGCATTCTGCGGGTCCGGATTCAGGTACACTTCGATATCCGGCGCATTGGCATATTCGTATCCGGAAGTCGGAAGCCATTCCGTCACAATGCGTTGCTCCAACTCCTGTATGGATTGATTAGTGCCGCTTCCCGGAAAGACCGCCCATGTGGATGCCGGTATCGTATACTCGTCAAATTCGCCGCGTTCTTTTGTGCTCGCGACAGCAATGAAATATTTCCATGCTTCCTCGTCGCTGCAGACACTCACGCCCAAAAGTCCCTTGAGCGGTGTGTCCATCATTCCGGCAAGTTTCTGCATTGTTCCATCGACGACAGCGTACTCCCACATCTTAGGCACAATCGTAAAATTGTTCTCGATTTCCCTGTGCAGCGGTGCGGACACGCCGATGATGCGAAACGCATCCTTTGTCTCAATATGATAATTCATTTCCTCAGCTCTGTGCGTGTTCAATGGGATGCAGATGGGTTCAGATACCGGATTTCGAAGAATTGCCGCAAATTGCGCGATTACGATTGAATTGACAAAGAGACAAAAGAACTGGTATAGTGTTTTATGAAAGAAACAGAGATTATATAGTGCGGTGATTTTGGAAACAAAAAGTCAGGGCAGGGAACTGCATATGACGTCAATCGAAGACTGCAGAGGGTGAAAATGGAAAACAGCACATTGAACATGATTCAAAATATCAAGGAAACAGATAATCCAATCTTAAAAGCGTCAACCCTGTCATTCTATATATCAGATGGCTTGAGGAATCAAAAATTGGGCTTGTATGAAGCTTATCTTCTGCAATGGGAGGTTATCATTAATACAAGGGAGTGGTATATGCTGCCCGCATGGAGCGGAAAAGTACAGATATCAACCTGCCTTGCGCTGCTGAACCAAAAATTACTTGCGCACATTTTTAAGGACAGCAGCTGTATACAGCTGCTGCGGCAATGGGGGATGGAGGCGTCTGAGCTGTGTGCAGAAAGAAGGGCACATTATATTATGGACCGGTATCACGATTATCTGGATATCGATTGTGAGCGGAATGAGCATTTGCTAAAGGAAATGCTGCATGTCAGGAAAAACTATGATGCCATGAGTTATGACGATGGCCCGTATCATGTGGAGATTTTTCCATATCACTACTTTGAGCCAGAGAAGATCTTGTTGGAGAAGACAGACTTGAGCGGAGAGATGTCGGTTGCTGAGGACGTAGAGACTATTTTGACGGAACTGAACATATGATTCGGTTCACCCAGAATCCCCAAATCATAAACGGCCTTTTTCTGCATCGAACACAAGGAGACAGATAGGAGAGGTATTATGACTAGAGAACAGCAAAAGAATCTAAAAGAATTAAAGAAAGCACTGCCCAAGATCATTCAGTCAGAAATAAAAAAGTACAAACTGAAGAAGAAGGATTTTATGGTATGGTATCAAAAAGAGGATTTGTTTTTTGACTTGCAGATCAATATCCGCGAGCGCGGCGGGCACTGTTATTGCGGCTGTGTGGAGCGTTTAAAGCCCTTGTGGCTGGATGATCTGTTATGGGAGTTATTAGAGATGCCGGAGAATAAAAATGAACCGGTAAGTCTGCGCGCAATAGGAGCTTTCACAGTCTATGGCTCTGAAATTTACAGGACAGAAACAGAGCTTATAAGCTGGGAAACAGAAGAACTGGAAAAAAACGTTGTAACGTATATAGAACATTTTTACCAGAATATACACGCCTGTGGGATAGAGAAGTTTTATGAAAATATGTGTGAAAATCCTTACCATCAGGAATTAAGAACCGCCTTATCACTTGTTCATGACCAGAAATATCAGAGAGCAGCTGAGTATCTTAATGCGCGTGGCAGAGGCAGTCTTTGCAACAAAGGGATATGGATTAATGAAGCAATAGTAAATTACTGCAATTAGATAACATTGCGTTTGAATGTGCCTAAACGATACGTTCAAATGCAATGTCACCGCGCACGTATTTGTAATCGGTCAGTTTGACTTCATGGAAACCATATTTTTCATAGATGTGCAGTGCAGGCTTGAGTTTGCTGTTTGACAGGATAAACAGTTTTTCGCACCATGTTGAACCGCTCAGTTCATTGCCGCTTCAAACACAGCGCTCCCAGCGCCTCGCTCCAGTCGGTGTTGAACTGAATGAAATAGTCCTTGTACTGTTGCTGATATTCTATGATTTTCATTTTCAGAACCTCTTTTTTCTTTAGACACAGTATATACCGTTTTCTGACATAAGTAAAACAAAAATATTCAATGAGAATATTAGAAAAATTAATATAATAGGAACTGAGAGGGTTCTTGACCAAAAACATTGGAATGCCATTTGAGGAAATTTGATCATTCCTGTTGACAAAGCAGAATATTGTGCTACAATTCAAATTAACAATTACAGACAAAAAGCATTGACGAGGAGGAGTACATACTATTCTGATGAACAGAGAGAAAGTGGCTGGTGAAAACTTTCGTGATGGTAGTATGGAAGTAGCCTTTGAGCTTTGGATTGAACAGATGCGTTTTAAGAATGATTCTAAGTAGACTCCAACGGAGATTCCCACCGTTATCAGGGGAAGCGATATCGGAATGAGACAGGCAAAACCGTTTTGTTCCCGCATCGTACAGAGTGCAGAGTTTTTCTGAAATTAGGTGGTACCGCGGACATGTTTCGCCCTAAGCGTTTGCTTAGGGCGATTTTTTTGTCTGTGTTGTCAAATTATGAGCAATGGAAACAGTTGTGGAATGCAAATGGAATGGAAATATTACAGATCAGTCTGGCATTTTGCACTGCGCTGCAAAGTCCTCAAGAATGCGCAGCGGCTGCGGCATTGCATTTGCATTCAGCCAATTGACAAGGAGGTATCCACATGGATAAGAAGTATGATTTTCAAAAAACAGAAAAAAATCTGGAGCAGTTCTGGACAGAACAGGAGATTTACAAGTATGAGAACGGAAAGGAACGAAAAATCTTTTCCATCGACACACCGCCGCCGACGGTAAGCGGGAAACTGCACATCGGGCACGTTTTTTCCTACACGCAGGCGGAGATGATTGCGCGGTTTAAGCGCATGCAGGGCTATGATGTGTTTTATCCCTTTGGCTTTGACGATAACGGCCTTCCCACGGAGCGCTTGGTTGAGAAGGACGAGAAAATCCATGCCAATATGCTGCCGCGAAGCGAGTTTCGGGCAAAATGCATCAACACAATTGCCAGATATGAGACGGAGTTTCAAAATCTGTGGAAGCGGCTTGGATTCAGTGTGGACTGGAATCTGCGGTATCAGACGATATCGGATTTGTCCCAGAAGATTTCCCAGAAATCCTTTATCGAGCTGGCAAAGAAGAAGAAAGCCTACATGAAGGAATCGCCTGTATTGTGGTGTACGGAGTGCCGGACCTCCATCGCGC
>CAMWXA010000127.1 GCA_947178035.1 uncultured Lachnospiraceae bacterium
TGTATTTTCAGTGGCCAATGTGATAAATACTTATAATAATTCGAGAAATACATTGATAGATGAAGAATTTTGGGAGTATACAGGGTATAATCCAAAGCTGATATATCAGGCATTGGAACAAAATTTACATTCGGGAATGTGGTTTTATATTTGGGGAGCTTTTTTAATGGGATTGCTTGTTTTGATGTTTTTATTTTTTGCGTCTGATAGGATTAGAAGTAATAATTTGAAGAATGAGTTTTATTCGGATTACATAACGATTGTTCAAGAAATAATTGAAGAAGAGAAATCAGGAAAAGCGGAAACGGCATAGGAGGGAAAATGGATCACAAAGAGGATGATGAAAAACGCTATTATACAGAACCCTGCGGTGAGATATTAAATTTTGTGGCAGTGGCTGTTGCAAGCGGTTTGATTGGAAATATGTCATATGACATTGTTAAAAAGGTATTTGGTAAAATTGTTTCGTATCTGAAACGGAGTAAGAAAAATTGTAATGTGGTTTCATAAGAAAGACTACCTAGAAACTGCCAAAACAGGAGGTGCAGTGTTGCAGATCATCGATAAGAATATAGATGGCGGAAAGCCCTTTGACTGGGGAAAAACATCGGTGGACTACGCAAGGTTCCGCGATATTTATCCGCCCCAGTTTTATGAAAAAATAATTGACCGCGGATTGTGTATGAATGGTCAATCTGTTCTCGACCTGGGAACTGGAACAGGTGTAATACCAAGAAATATGTACCGCTATGGAGCAAGGTGGACAGCGGCAGATCTTTCAGAAAATCAGATTGAGCAGGCAAGACTGCTGTCAAAAGATATGGATATTGTGTATCTTGTGGCACCAGCGGAGGAGATTGATTTTGACGAGAACTTTGATGTTATCACTGCCTGTCAATGTTTTTGGTATTTCAACCACGAAATCCTTATGCCAAAGCTGGACCGAATGCTGAAACAGGATGGAAGTATCCTTCTCCTATATATGGCATGGCTGCCCTTTGAGGATCAGATTGCAGAGGCAAGCGAGAAACTGGTTTTGAAATACAATCCGAAATGGAGCGGTTCAGGCGAGACAGTGCATCAGATTGTGATACCTGACTGCTACAACGAAAAGTTTGCCCTGGTTTATCATGAGGAATATCGGATAAAGGTTCCTTTTACGCGTGAGAGCTGGAATGGCAGAATGAAGGCATGCCGGGGAATCGGAGCTTCGCTGACAGAGACTGAAATCGCGATGTGGGAGGATGAGCACAAAAGATTGCTTGCCGAGACGGCTCCTGCAGAATTTGACATCTTACATTATGGTGCGATTGCTGAGCTGAAGCGGAAGCAATGAAGTCTTAGGAATTGACAAGTTATTTATTAACAGTTGCTTAGAGAAGGGAAATAATCTTATGAAAGAACTGATCAATGATCCTATATATATAAAATTAGGAACAGAATATGACGAACTGTTAATAGATTACATACTGCTCGAGCCGGACGGGAAATATATGGGGGAGGAATCCCACAAGGCGGCTGTTATAGCGGCGATTGCCTGTCTTGGTACAAGAGAGCGGGTTGGAAACTGCTATGATCGCGGAGCATTTACGCTTGAACCAGATAAGATGCGATGCGAGAAAACAGATGTGAGCGATTTCTTTTTTGAGGGAAACAATGGTTGGATACTGCCGCCAGAAGAGATATACATTAAGGAGTCTGCGGATAAAATGAATTATTGGTTTGCCTTCTCCAGTCCGCCCTATCCAACGCCTTATACAGTGGAGGATTTCAGAAAAATCAACCACATGCTTTTTCCTGTCTCACAAAGAGATTTGGAGGTCTATAGCTGGAATGATGAATTTTCGGACTATTTTGACGACGGAAAAGACTGGTGGGGAACCGCTATGTGGAGTGTTTATGACAAAGCCATTCAGAGGTATGTTGTCATCGGCGCATCGTTAACGGATTGACAGGCGGCAAATAAAAATCCGTCTGGAATGGTTGGAGTGTAAACATATATTTTGGTATGAAATATTAGAATAAACAAAGGAGTGATTTCAATGAGCATCAGCAGTATCAAAGAGGAGCCGTTTACCTGTGAAAGGGGAGGACTGACAATTCGCGGAATGCTGTATTATCCGAAAGATTTTGCCGGAGACAGGAGATATCCTGTCGCGGTCATGAGTCATGGTTTTACAGGGAACTATACAGATATGGCGGGATTTTGCCAGGATTTTGCCGGAATCGGTTATCTGGCGTTTTGTTTCAGCTTTTGCGGCGGAGGACGTATTGGGGAGCCAGAGGCATCGAAAAGTGACGGGAAGTCGACAGATATGACGATTGCAACGGAGATGGAAGACTTGCTCACGGTGATCAATTATGCCAAAAGCCTGCCTTTTGCGGACGCCGGACAGCTTGTGCTGGTGGGACACAGTCAGGGAGGATTTGTCTCTGGTCTGACTGCTGCCAGGTGTGGGGAAGCAGTAAAAAGACTGATTATGCTCTCACCGGCATTGTGTATTCCCGACCATGCCAGGAGAGGGTGCCTGGGCGGCTCATGCTACGATCCTGAGAATGTGCCGGAGATCATTGACTGTGGAAACACTGCGCTTGGAAGGGCATTTCATGAGGGCGTAGTCGGCATGGATCCCTTTCTGGAGCTCTCTGTATATCAGGGAAAGGTTCTGCTCATTCATGGCACGGCAGACCCCGTTGTTCACTATTCTTATGCCGTCCGGGCAAAAGCAGGTTACAAGGAAGGGCAGTGCCATTTACAGCTCATGAGGAATCAGGGGCATGGATATGATGAGAACCAGCGCGCGGCCATATTTGATTCCATTCGGCAGTTTTTGGCGGACAGTCAGTCCATCGTTGTCCTGGCTGAATCACGCTGATCTGACAGCGGTTCTAGAAGGCGGCGGTGGGGAATTGAAAGTCAGAATATTTGCGGACCGTCGATGTAAAAATACTTCAAAGGAAAATGTGTATAATTAGAGAAGGAGACTAATATTAATGAGACAAAAAAATAAGTTATTGCGTGTGACAGGTATGTTTCTGATAACCGTTCTCCTGGCAGCAGGATGCGGAAAAGCTTCCGTGAACGACACGGACAAAGCAAAATCCCCGGAGTCAGCGGTATCAGTGTCAGAAGGAAATACAGAGGAATCTGAGGAAAGTGCTTCCAATGCCGGGACGGGGATTCCAGGTCAGATGCCTTCTTTCACGGCAAAGGATTTGGATGGAAACACTGTTACGGAAGATATTTTTGGAGACAAGGATCTGACGGTCGTGAATATATGGGGAACTTTTTGTCCGCCGTGTATCGCGGAGATGCCGGAGCTGGGCGAGTGGGCTGATGCCATGCCGGACAATGTTCAGATTGTCGGACTGATCATAGATATTTCTGGTGATGAGGATACAAAGCATCATGATCTGGCAGTGACGATCACAGAGGCGGCAGGTGTTAAGTATACGAATATTATCGCAAATACAGATTTTAATGATATCCTCAAATGGGTTGTGGGCGTTCCTACGACACTCTTTGTCGATCAAAACGGGGCGATTGTAGGGGAACCGATTGTCGGTGCCAATGTAGAAGGTTATAAAACATTTGTGGAGGAGTACCTGGATGAACAGTAGGTCGAAATGTTTTGCCAGAATCATTATCGCAGTGACTGCCTGCGGGTTTCTTGTGTACGGTACAGCAAGGGGAGAAGTGGAAATCGTGCTGAACAAAGCTGTCAACATCTGCCTTGAGTGTATCGGATTGGGTTGAATAGCGTGAAAAGTACTTCTAACCACTCGCAGCAAAGGATGCATCGCGGAGAAGTACTAAGTTTCACGCCGAAAAATGCCAAAGTACGGCATTTTTCACGAGTGCATCGGATTGGTTTAAAAGTGCAGCATTTTTCATAATGGTTTGGGATTCGGCAGAGCGGAATTATGGAGGTAGGCATGAAGAGAAAAATTGTCCAGATCATCGCGTTTGGGTATTCCAATGCGCATCTTCTGAATTTTAAGGGCGGGAAAATCTATCAGGGAAAGTGGAAACAGTTCTGCAACCCAGGACTGAACTGTTATTCGTGTCCGGCAGCAGGGTTTGCCTGTCCAATCGGGGCACTGCAGGCGGTAAACGGTTCCATGGAATTTCAGTTCAGCTTCTATGTGGTCGGTGTGCTGCTGGCATTCGGCGTGCTGCTCGGAAGGGCCGTCTGCGGCTGGCTGTGTCCGTTTGGGCTGATACAGGAACTGATACACAGGATTCCATCGCCGAAGCTGAGATTGAAAAAGATATTTTTGTATCTCAAATATCTGGTTCTGGTCGTATTTGTCTTCGTGCTTCCAGTCACGGCGACCAATTATATGGGCATGGGAAAACCAGCTTTCTGCCAGTATATCTGCCCGGCGGGGACTTTGCAGGGCGGGATTCCGCTGCTTGGCACCCACGAGGAGCTTCGCCGGACAATCGGCGCGCTTTTTTCCCTGAAAATGGCAATTCTGCTCCTGACGATTGTGGGCTGCATATTTATATACCGCTTTTTCTGCCGCACACTCTGCCCGCTCGGGGCAATCTACGGCCTTATGAATAAAGTCAGCCTTTGCCATCTGGAAGTTGACAAAAACCGGTGCGTGAACTGTGGAAAATGCAAAAATATATGCAAGATGGAGGTCGATCCTGTCCGGGAACCGGATTCCGCCGAGTGTATCCGGTGCGGGGCGTGTGCGCAGATTTGCCCGAAAAACGCGATCGATGTCGGTCTGACAAAACAGGACAGGAAATGTCGGGACGCGGAGAAATCCGTGTAGTATCATGTAATCACAGCGAAGGAGGCTGATGAACATGGAATGGACAGAGATAATCAGGGACGCAGTCAGTTTTATCGAGAGCCACATAACAGAGGAGATTACGATGTATGATGTGGCAGAGCATGTCAATGTGTCCCCGTTTTATTTTCACAAAGGGTTCAGTATCCTGTGCGGGTACTCCGTCACAGAATACATCAGAAACCGCAGGCTGGCGCTTGCCGGGGAGGAACTGCTCACCAGCGATGCCACCGTCATGGAGCTTGCGATGAAATACGGATATGATTCCCCTGACAGCTTTACCAAGGCTTTCACCCGTTTTCATGGGCATTCACCTTCCATAGTGCGCAAGAATAAGACAATGCTCAAAGCTTTCGCACCGCTGAAATTAACAATTTCATTGAAAGGTGGTTACATGATGGATTACAGGATCACAAAAAAGGAAGCTTTTACAGTATTGGCGTCGTCAAAGGAGTTTCGCTACGAGAATGCGAAGCGGGATATCCCGCTGTACTGGCAGGAGCACTACGCAGCTGGAAAAGGAAAGTATGTCTGCGGAATGTTTGGCATTAACATCGACCCGCAGATGGGAAATGAGCGGTTTGAGTATCTGATTGCGGATATCTACAACCCGTCTGTGGATATTCCGGAGGGACTTGTGGTGAAGACGATTCCGGCGTTCACATGGGCAGTTTTTCCGTGCAGGGGCGTTCTCTCGCAGACAATGCAGGATGTGAATACCAAGGTGTTTTCAGAATGGCTTCCGGCACTGCAGGATTATGAATTCGCGGCGGGATACTGCGTTGAGATGTACGATGCACCGGACAAATATCCCAAAGGAACAGAGGACGAGAACTATTATGCGGAGATATGGATTCCGATTAAGAAGAAGGCTTAGACTGGAGGCAGAACCGGCAGACTTGTGAGAAATCACAGTCTGCCGGCTTTTTTGCCTTCCGACAATAAAAAACAGCCTGTTGACAAAATTAAGGTTAAAGCGTTATACTTGAATATGAGTTAGTAGCTGCTAACGCAAAAAGACGGAACCGTGACAATGACCTATAAGGGTTGGTCAAAGAGGGAGAGCTATACCGTGACAAATGAGGAACACGAGAGGTTGTCTTGGTGCGGGTAAACGAAATGTATGAAAAAAGATCGATTGGTCGTGTAAGGAACTGTGAAAAAAACATGTGCAAACTGCGCAGGGTATTTTTCACACTTCCGAAGTAGGAGGAGCGCAGAATATGAAAATAAGAAAAACAAGAGGATTTGGCATCCGGACAAAGATTTTGTTTCCGACAAGTGTAGCAATCGCATTTCTGTGTGCAGTGATGGGGTTCAATTCCTACCAGCGTACGAAAGAGGGGCTGATTGCCATGGGCGTTGAAGAAGCCCAGATGGCTGCGGCTGTTTCCACGAAGGTGATTGATGCAGGGCAGGTGGCGGAAATGTCTGCGGAGAAGGTGGACAGTGAGGAGTACAATGCATTGCTGGAATCGATGCTGGAAGTAAAGAGAGACTGCAGCATTAAATATCTGTATACTTTATATACAGATGGTGACAGAGTATTTTATGGAATTGATGCGGATGAAACAGAGAGCGTTAACGATTTCGGCGCTGTATTTGAAGTGTCATATCAGGAATTAAAATCTGTCTTTGACGGAGAAATGTATGTGCAGGGCTATATTGATTCCACTGAGGATGGTGATTTGATATCGGCATATATGCCTCTTGCTGACAGTGATGGAAATATAGTATCTATTCTCGGCTGTGATTATGATGCATCAGGAGTGGTGGAGCGTCTCGATTTGGCATTAAAACGAGTAATACAGTTCTCTATAGGATGTCTTCTAATCGCCCTGGCGGTTCTCAATTTCATGGTGGGAAAGGTAATCCGAAGGCTTCGCAAGGTAGATGACAAGATTTATGAGTTGGTGCATAACGAGGGGGATCTGACACAGACTTTGGATGTCCATACAGGTGATGAGATGGAATTGATTGCAGAAAATGTCAACGAACTGCTCCAGTTTATTCGGCGGATTATGTTGAATATCTCTGAAAATGCGGAGCATTTAAAAGAATCCTCCTGCAAGGTATCAGACCGTTTGTCAAGTACGGAATCGGAAGTTGCCGATGTCTCTTCTGTGATGGAGGAGATGAGTGCGGCTATGGAGGAGTCCAGCGCTTCTCTGGATCAGATTAATGAGTCGATCAGGCAGATATTTGAATCGATCGAGTGCATGTATGAGGAGGCTGAGAGCGGAAGAGTTTCCTCTGACCGGATTATGAGAATTGCCTCGGAAATATATCATAAGGCAGTGAAGGAAAAGCAGGATGCGATGCTCCGGGTGGCAGACATGGCGTCATCGGTCCAGCAGAAGGTCGAGAAATCAAAGGATGTGGAGGAGATTAGGGAGCTTACACGGAACATTATCAGCATTACGGAAGAGACAAATCTGTTGGCGCTAAATGCCAGTATCGAAGCTGCGCGGGCCGGGGAAGCGGGAAGAGGCTTTTCTGTGGTAGCAGATGAGATAGGGAAACTGGCAGCCAACTCCGCAGCGTCCGCCACAGAAATACAGAGAGTAACCACGGAAGTAATTCGGGCAGTCGATGAGCTGGCAGCAGAGGCGAAGGAAATGATTGCATTTATGAACATGACTACAATGGGAGGTTATGAAAAGCTGTTAGAGACCAGTGAGAGCTATCAGAGTAATGTCGGGGATATGAACGAGCGGCTGCAGCACTTTGCAGTGGAGAGTGAGCAGTTGAAACAGAGTATGGACGTGATCAGAAATACCCTGGAAGATGTGAAGACGGCAGTGGGTGAGAGTGCGCTTGGCGTGGCGAGTGTAACGGAGACTGCTGTGAGATTGACGGGAAATGTCAGCGATATAGGAAAAGAGGCAGAGTTTAATCTGGAGATTGTAGGCAGACTGAATGGCGAAGTAGGAAAGTTCAAGTTGTAAATTGACTATGGGGATTTCAGGATTTCTGCGCAGACAGCGAACGTTGTATTCCGCACAGATTTCCAATGCACCAGAGGAGGAGTTGGTGCGCCTGCCTCTGGGGATATCAGGAGGATTACCGTATCGGATTTAATTATCACTTATCTATGCGTTCTGCAGCAAATTGTTCCACAAGGCGCTGCACATTGTCCAAACAGGAGCCGCATACTGTTCCAGCCCCGGTTGCGGATTGGACTTCTTCTAGCGTACTGGCTCCGTTATCAACAGCATTTTTAATCATTCCGCTGGTAACATTCATACAATAGCAGACAACTTTGTCAAGATTCATATATAATCACCATCCTTTCGATGATAGTATGTGCAGAGTGAAGGGAAAATATGTGTTTCAGAAGTCTTTAAACGCTATTGACAAAATGCCACCGAGGAGGAAATCAAAACAGCCTGCCGGAAGGCATCGATCCATGATTTTATCATGAGTTTACCGCAAGGGTATGATACGCCTGTAGGGGAACTTGGTGATACCCTTTCGGGTGGGGAGAGACAGCGCCTGGGACTTGCGAGGGCGTTTCTGCATGATGCACCATTTCTGCTTCTCGATGAGCCAACGAGCAATCTCGACAGCTTAAATGAGGCAGTTATCCTGAAATCTCTCGGCGAAGAGTGCAGGGATAAAACAGTGGTTCTGGTGTCCCACCGGCAGTCCACCATGCGGATTGCCGATGCTGTATATTGTGTGGAAAACGGGAGGATGAGCTGATTTCTTCATGTTTTCCACCGGAAAATTTTCTCCGCGGGAATTTTTTGGGCTAATTGTTCTGTTAAAAAACATTCCATCTGTTCCATCAGATCATTTGGATAGTGGCAGTAGCCGTCTTCCCTTTGAAAAGGAAACCAAATCACTGCGGAATCAGGCTCCTGCCGTCTCATATTTTTAAGATAGTCCTGTGATATGCGGAATGTTCCGACGCTTACGTCCACGATTTTTTCCAGATCAACCATATGACAGACCTGATCCAGCATTTCCTGGTAGTGCTGTCTCCAGTCAGGCATATAAATCATTGGATCAAAACAAAGCCGCACAGGGCAGCCTGACTGTATCAGTTTCGCCGCACAGGACAGCCGCTCTGTCAAGGAGGGGGTATGATGCTCAAAAGCTTCGATCACTGCCTGCGGCGACAACGTAAAGGCATAGATTACCCCGGGAATCGGAGCGGCGCTTTGAACAAAGGATTTGTTTGCACATTTTGTCCGTATCTCAATCTTTAAATTCTCATGTTTTGCAGCAAACAAACACCATTCCTGTACATAGCCGATGATCTGTTCCAGTGCCAGCAGATCTGTGTCATAAGAGACGCACAGATACAGTGGATGCGTTTCCAGAACGTTCTCGACTTCTGCAAAGATATCTTCCAGATTCACAAACACTACAATATTGGCAGAAGGGTACATTCCTTTTAAATAACAATACTCGCAGTCAAAAATACAGTTCATTGTGCAGGAGACATAATAAAAATACTGGCTGCCAAAACTCTGACACACGGGCGCTCCTTCGTAGAGCAGAGTTCCCTGTCTGGCAGCCAGAATCAGCTTCTGTGAGCGGTGCTGGAGCGGATGGCTTTGTCTGCTTCGGCAGAAGACATCCTTGTAGTGATTTATCTCAATAATTTCCGCAGACGGAAATTTTGCCAGAATCCTTTGCGTGCGCGCATGATTCCATACTTGTTTTTCAATGTAAATATGTGAGAAAAACGGGTTAAAATAATCTTCTTTTAAATTCTTCAAATCGCAGTTTTCCTTCCCTTTTATCTTTGCATGGAAGCAGTTTTTGGTCATACATTTTCCGTATCACGGAGACATAATCTATCCCCGACAGTGCCAGATACCGGATGGACTGCTGCATGGAATCTCTCATTGCCTTCGAACAGTGCAGATCTGTACAAAATGTTTCGACCAATTTTTCCTGTGCCTGATGCAGCTCGTTTTTGTGAAAGCAGCTTGTCTGTGTTATGGCAGCAAGTCGCCCGATATAATCAAAGATACAATTCTGATATTGTTCCATCAAATGTGCGACACGTTCCCTGGACACTTCTTTCGCGGTTCCATTGTCGGACACTATTTTCAGAAAGAGCATCTGATGGGGACCAAAAAAGTGGATGCCAGCCTGATAGACGGCCGCAGCCTCCATATCATACAACTCTTGGGAAGGAGCGGGATTTTCACCGTTCCAGGGCAGCATGCCGGTCACAATGGTTCCCTCACAAAAATTGTGGCGGTACAGCATATCCGGGTAAAAGGGTTTTCCTGTTGCGCTTTCTATGATTTTGCTGCCGAGGAAAATACCGTCATTTTTTGTGGCGTGCGCGCAGATTCCCACATTGAGCAGCAGATCATCCCGTGCTGGCCTGTACAACGAACAGATGCTGCTGACTGCGGCGGCAGCAGCGATCTCACCCACACCGGCAATCACAAGCCGAATACCAGCTGTCTCATTATAAAATTCCTGAAACCAGGTATGTTCCTGATTTTTGATCAGTTTATACTGTTTGATAAAAATATGTGCCTCACAGTGCAGTGCGGTGAAGATATAGATCATGTATGTCTCCTTCCCGATTGTTTATTAAGTTTTCCTTTTAATCCGGTGAATCTGCGGTCTCAATGTAATATCTGTGATAATGACGCCTTCACGCTGTTCCAGAATCCATTCTACCGCTCCCGCAACATCCTCTGGAAGAAGATAGGAGT
>CAMWXA010000128.1 GCA_947178035.1 uncultured Lachnospiraceae bacterium
GCGTTATACATATCACGAGTGAAGGCTACAACAAAGAAATCGTTGTGGATATCGCAAAACTTGACAGTGTGGCAAAAGTCAGCGGCACGGAGGCGCTTCTTGCCGGCATGATGGAAGGCGCACAGAAGTTTGGATTCAAGGTGGGCGGTTTTGACGCATATGTGTCCACAAACGTGATTGCAGCGGCAGGTGTCAGTTCGTCAGCGTCGTTTGAGATGCTTGTGTGCACGATTGTCAACCACTTCTTTAACGATGGCGCAATGACCTGCGCAGACTATGCGAAGATTGGAAAGTATTCTGAGAATGTGTACTGGAATAAGGCGTCAGGCATGATGGACCAGATGGCGTGCGCAGTCGGCGGACCGGTGCTTTTTGATTTTTCAAACGGAAGCCAGCCGGAGTACACACCGCTTTCTTTCTCTTTTGAGAAAAAGGGATATCGTCTTGTGATCGTAAACACCGGAAAAGGACATGCGGATTTGAGCGAGGAGTATTCCGGGATTCCAAATGAGATGAAGGAGGCTGCAAAGGTTCTCGGTGTGGAACTTTTGTGTGAGACAAACCTCGACAATCTGCTTGCCCATGTGAACGACATACCAAACGACAGGGCAGTGCTCCGCGCGATTCATTTCTTTGAGGAGAACCGCAGGGTGGACGAGATGGCAGCAGCGATTGAGGCGGACGACATTGACACCGTGCTGAGGCTTGTCAACGAGTCAGGCACTTCCTCATGGGAGCTTCTGCAGAACTGTTATTCGCTGCAGAACTGCAGGGAGCAGAAGATTACGCTGACGCTTGCGCTCACAGAATTGTTCCTGAAAAAGATTAAGAGCGGCGTTTGTCGTGTACATGGCGGAGGATTTGCAGGTGTGATTATGTGTCTTGTACCGCTTGCGGAGGCTGACAATTATGTGAATTATATCGCAAAATATGTGGGTGACAGCAACGTCTATCCGATGAATATCAGGGCAGTCGGGGCAGTCAGGATCTAAGGAACTGTAGGAAAATAACTGACGCATCTTGACTTGTCTATTTCTCCGATAGCACAGCACAAAAAGCCTTGCTAACTGAGCGGGACAGAGAATAATATATTCGTATGCGAAAAGTGGAGTGTTCGGAGAGAACCTCCACTTTTTATGCATTTGCAAACCTTATTTACATTGCTATTTTCAGGAAAGTTTTGTATAATATTCTCGGAACATGTAAATGCAGTTTATATAGAATGAACAAGAACAATTATTTTTTGCAGAGAGCGGAGATGGATATGGGAAATGAAATAAAAGTAAGCAGGCGGTTCTGGGTGGCTTTTATGCTGCTCTGTGTGATTCTTATGGGAAGGACAAGCCTTGCGGCTGAAGATACCAGTCAGAGTGAAAATCCGGTATTTGATATTGCGGCACAGCTGCTTTCGTCAGATGAGATGACATATGATATTCAACTGACGATTCACAATCAGGGGGACGATTGGGAGGGCACAGTGCGTGTGCAGATGGACATATCCTATGATTCCCTCAGCTGTGCCTATGACACTGCAATTTCTCTGCCGCAGGGCAGTACGAAGCAGTTCGTGGTCAAAATACCAGTTCGCAGTATCGAGGAGCAGGACGCGACGATGAAGGTATCGCTGCTGGATCGGAGAAAGAACGTCACTGCAGAGAAGCGTTTCAGGCGTTTTTTACTTGATGGGACAGATGCACTTGCTATGGGGATTCTGAGTGATTCTTACAGGTCTCTCACATATCTGGATTTGGGAGGAGAAAGTATAGATTACGGTGGAGTAGAGCTGCCGATCAGTTTGGTAGAGTTAGATCAGGACAACCTGATGGATTCTTTGAATCGTCTGGTGTATCTTGTAATAGATAATTATAATACAAGCGTTTTGACAGATAAGTCCCTGGAAGGTATCAGACAGTGGGTGAATGATGGGGGAATGCTGATTGTCGGCACTGGAGAACATGCGGAGGACACATTGAGCGGTCTGGATTTTCTGGAAATAGAGTGTACCCGTGTATATGAACCAGGAGAGCGGATCAGCGGTGAAGATTATGGAGCAGGCCTGGAAAATCTTTCTATGGCTGATTTGCGTGATAAGAGCAATCGGTACTATGAGGATTCGGACAGTCTGGTCATGCTGTCTTCGTGGGGGTATGGTGCAGTGGAGATCGTGCCGTATGCGCTGTATGATCTGAATCCGAGTCAGATCGTCGAGAATTGGGAGTGCAATGAATGGAAGCTTTTGCAGAATGTAAATGATTTTGTGCGCATCTCACCTACTTATGGCAATCAAAATTATAATAGATCAAATTATATTGTCAGAAACATTTTCAAAAGCTTTGGAAACGGCGGCGATCGTCTGAACTTTGGTGTTTTGAAATTTATTGTGGTCATGTATGTCATTTTTGTCGGCCCTGTTCTCTACTTGATACTGCGCGCCATGAAAAAGCGGGACTGGTACTGGGGGGCCGTTCCTGTCACGGTGCTTGTGGGAATCTTTCTGGTATACATTGCTGGAAGTGGATTTGAGGTCGTGAATACCAGGGTGCACTCTGTAACGGTCGAAAAGCTTTCTGGTCAGGATGCAGGAGATCGTCCTGGCGTCGGCAGTGTGACATATATGCACTGTTATGATGCAGGACGCAGGGAATGGAGACTGCAGCTTGCGGATCGATATGAGTATGTGGGGCCGTTTTTGGGAAATTATTATGGAAACGCGGATGACCAGTACTATTATCATATTCTTGGAGAGGGGGACAGTGTTTTCTTTGGACTGAATCCAGACAGTAGTTTTGAAGATGGTTACTTTCTGGCAGGAACCTCCCAGAATATGGAGACAGGGAGTATTTCAAGTGATCTGACAACCTCTGCGCAGTGGGGAATTACGGGGACAGTGACAAATGGAACCAGCCGGGATTTCAAGTATTTTGCGGTTATTGCTGCGGATGACCTGTTTATTTATGAGAATCTTCCGGCAGGGGAGACCTGCACGCTGGAAGAGGCAGATTATACGTCCTGGCAGAAAGGTTATGGTTCGACAATAAATGCAGTGCAGTATTGTATGAGTGCGTATGCCCGTGAAAAAAACGGGGATTATGACACAGTGGCTGCGCTGGGGACAGGGATTTTTGAAATATATATCAGGGAAAATTATTCTGGCGGAACAGTGATTATTGGTATTACAGAAGATTGGTATAAAGCGGTAGAAGAAGACTGCAGCGAGACGGCTTACGGTTGTCTGTATGCTGTTCAGTGAAGGGAGGGATTCTATGCTGACAATTAATAATCTCACAAAAAAATATGGAAAGTTTACAGCAGTCAATCACCTCTCCCTGCACATTCCCGCGGGTGATTTGTTCGGCTTTGTGGGACCAAATGGCGCGGGCAAGACAACTACAATACGCATTGTCTGTGGTCTGCTCAAGCCGAGCAGCGGCTCTGTGCAGATTGGAGATACCAACGCGCCGATAGGCAGTAAGGAAATGAAGCGGCTGATCGGGTATGTGCCGGACTTTTTTGGCGTGTATGACAATTTAAAAGTGCATGAATATATGGATTTCTATGGTTCGATGTACGGGATGCAGTCGCGCGATATCGCGAAACTGACAGATGACCTTTTAGAGCTTGTCAACCTTTCGGATAAGAGAGAATTTTATGTGGATACGCTCTCGCGCGGCATGAAGCAGCGTCTCTGCGTGGCGAGGGCGCTGCTTCACAATCCGAAACTCCTGATATTGGATGAGCCCAGCTCTGGCTTGGACCCAAGAGCGCGGGTGGAGATGAAGGAGCTCTTAAAGAATCTGCATTCCATGGGAAAGACGATTGTGATTAGTTCCCACATTCTCTCTGAGCTTGCTGAGATGTGTACGAGTATCGGCATTATGAACCGCGGGCAGTTAATGATGGCAGGGCGCATTGAGGACATTATGCAGCAGGTCGCAGGCGGAAAACGCATTCATATTCAGGCTGCGTCCGGTATTGAGACTGCGGTTCGGCTTTTGATGGAACAGGCAGGGGTGGCGGTAGAGTCTGTCAGGGAAAATGAGATTATTATTACAAACAATGCCACAGACGAACAGATGAGTGCCCTGATTGGACAGCTGATTCAGAATCAGGTGGTTTTGACAGGTTTTTACAGGGAGGAAGGCAGTCTGGAATCGTTGCTTATGCAGCTGACAGGAGGTGGCGTACAGTGAAAATAAGGTGGAATCCGATTGTGAAGAAGGACCTGCAGGTGACAGCGCGCAGTATGCGTCTGAGCTGGGGACTGTTTGCTTATGATGTGGTTCTTGTGCTGGCATTTCTGCTGGCATTAGCGGTAATTCAGGGAGAGAGTTACAGCTATTACAGCGACAGAAATATTTACAGTTATCTGATAACTCTGTTTCCAGTACTTGCGGTGGCGCAGGTGTGCATTGTAGCGCTGATTGCGCCGATCATTACAGCATCTTCCATCTCAGGAGAGAAGGAGCGGCAGACTTTTGATATTATGCTGACGACCTGTATGTCCCCTTTTTCTATCGTACTGGGAAAGGTGGTATCAGCAGTGATTCGTATCCTCTTTTTTGTGGCTGCAGGGATGCCGGTCATGGCTTTAGCGTTTGTGGTGGGGGGGCTTGCGTGGAGCAGTCTGCTTTACTTTGTGCTTACGATTATCCTGCTGTCGGTGCTCTCGGGAAGCATTGGTATTTTCTGTTCTTCGATCTGCCGAAAATCCATATCGGCGGTGGTTTTGTCGTTTGTGATATATTTTGTGATTTATATTTTGACATTTGTTCCCACGATACTGAATCTTTTGTGGACAGAGGGGGATACAGTGGGTGAGGCTCCACTATTATTGCTGGTGAATCCAGGTGTGTTTTTTGAAGAATTTTTTATGCAGCTTATGACTGGAGAATCGGTGTTCGGCTCAGAGATGGGAACGAACTTTTCACAGGGATCCGTCGGTTTTGTGACATACCGGCTGGCACAGGGGAAAACTTGGATGTTCCTGTCGGCAGCATGTATTCTTGTGCTGGCTTTTTGGTTTATGATAGCGGCGGCATGGAATGTGGATCCGATGAATCATTCGGGTGGCAAAAAGCGAAGAAAAACGAAGACGGCAAAAAAAGCCGCCTGAGAATTGCGGATACCATGGAGGAATCATATGGAACAAAGCGATTTTGTAAAAGGGATACAAAGCTGCAGGCGCAGGTTAAATATGGCAGGTTTTTTCAGATATCTGGTGTCCGCACTGGGTATCGGTGCGGGTGTGGGAATTGTTTTCCAGGCGGCATCTTTTGTGATACCTGTTTATTATGCTGGACTTTATGCTGTTCTGGCACTGTTTCTCGCGCTGCTGACGGCGTTGGCGGCGGCGTATGCAAAGCGGATAAGCATGGAGCAGGCCGCACTGGTGATGGATAGCTTTGGTTTTGATGAGCGGATTGTCACTGCCTATGGGAACCTGGATAAAGAGGGGGCATTGATTGCGCTTCAGCGCGCGGACGCCATACGGCAGCTGCAGATGCATCAGGACAAAATACGAATTGTACTGCTGCCCTCGTGGAAAAAGATTGGTTCTCTCATGGGACTGATTGTGGTGCTGCTTGTCCTTGCACTGCTGCCCTCGGAGATGAAAGAGCACGCCAGGGAGCTGCACAGTGTCAAGGAGGAGGCAAAGGAGAAGACGGAAGAAATCGAAGAGCTTGTGGAGGCGTTGGAGCAGCTGGGGCAGGAGGAGCTGACACCGGAACAACAGGCAGTGCTGCAGGAGATGATCGAGAGTCTGCAGGCTTCCCAGTCGGAGTATCAGCAGGCTTCCTCAAACGAGATGCTGCAGGCAGCGGCGGAAAAGCTGAATTACAGATATGAGAATATGGGAAGTCAGCTGGCAGGTCTCGCGCAGAGTCTTCAGAATGGGGCGACAGTGTCGCCTGTCACGGCAGAATCCATGCAGGCCTTGTCAAATAAGATGCAGGAGATGAGCGGGGCGCAGCTTGCCAAGGGAAACTCCGGTCAGTCCGGCAGTAACAGCGGAAACGGACAAAATGGACAGAACGGACAATCCGGCAGCAACGAAAATAATAGCGGCAATGGACAAAGCGGACAGAATGGCAATGGTGGTCAGAATGGACAGGGCGGTCAGAATGGACAAAACGGTCAGTCTGGCAATCATGGAAATGGCGGCAGCGGTCAGAACGGCGAATCTGGAAACGGCAGGGGAACTGGAACCAGCGATGCACCGCATGACTATGTCAGCATTCCGAACGATATCGCCGACAGTGGAAATCTCACAGGAAATGCAGTAGACCACGATGCTTCCGGGTATTTTCATGCCCAGAACGGCCTGAGCTGGGAGGGGACACATATGTCTTACGAGGCGGTGATCGGAAGCTATGAGCAGAATGCCTATGAGGGAATTGCAGCGGGAAAGTATCCCAGCGGTATGGAGGAAATTATCAAGGAGTATTTTTCGAATTTTAATTAAAGACTGTCGAAAGACAGTTTATGACAAATCGGATGAAAGCACAGCTTATTTGGCAAAGAATACTTAGAAAATTACCAAACAATAGTTTATGGAGGATAGAAGGATATGAGTGAATGGGTGAATGGTGGACTGCCAGACCCGGCGTACATGGCGCAGCGGATTGCCGCCTGCGAACAGGAGATACAGAAAGGCATTATCGGACAGCGCGAGATCATTCGTCAGGTCATGCTTGCCATGCTCACTGGGGGCAATGTGTTATTGGAAGGGATGCCGGGACTGGGCAAGACGAGGTTGGTCAGCACGATTAGTAAGGTCTTTGACTTGTCATTCAAGCGGATTCAGTTTACACCGGATCTGATGCCAAGCGATGTGACAGGGACAAACATTATTATCAAGAACGAGCAGGGAAGCGCTTTTTCCTTTGAGCGCGGGCCGATTTTTGCAAACCTGATTCTGGCGGATGAAATCAACCGTGCCACGCCAAAGACGCAGTCGGCACTGCTGGAGGCGATGCAGGAGCACACTGTGACCGTGGGAAATGACAGCCATGCCCTCGCGGAGCCCTTTTTTGTGCTTGCCACGCAGAATCCGATTGAAAATGAAGGGACGTATCCGCTGCCGGAGGCACAGCTGGACCGTTTTATGTTCAAGATACTGGTTCACTTTCCGTCGAGGGAGGAGCTAAAAGGCATTGTTGCACTGACAGAGGGAAGTCAGGAACCGGTGATTACAAAGCAGATGGACAGCGATGGATTGATGGCGGCGAGGGCTTTGGTAAACCAGATTCCGATTGCTGATGCGGTGATGGATTATCTGTTAAATATCGTCATGGACACTCATGCCGGGAATCCTTATATCAAGGAGGGCGCCAGCCCGCGGGCTGCGCAGGCACTTATCCGCGCATCAAGGGCGAAGGCTTTTCTGGAGGGACGTTTTAACGTCTCGTTTCAGGATGTGAAAGAGACGGCGTTTCCTGTGCTCAGACACCGTATTATCCTGAGTTTTGACGCTGTCAGCGAAGGAATTAGTGAGGATGATGTCATTGAGAAGATATTGGAGGAGAATGCGATACTATGACGATGACACTGGACGCTGCATTTTTTGATAAGCTCTCCCGGCTACGGCTGGCGATGGGACACAAAGCTTCCATGAATCTGACGGGAAACCGCAAATCGACACAAAAGGGATCTTCCACGGAGTTCTCGGATTTTCGGGAGTACATGCCTGGCGATGACATACGGCGCATTGACTGGAATGCTTACGGGCGGCTGGACAGGCTGTATGTGAAGGAGTACATGGAGGAGAAGGAGGCAGTTGTCTCCATATTAATCGATACCAGTGCGTCTATGGACTATGGAGTTCACAGAAAGAGTGAGCGCGCCTGTGTATTGGCGGCTGCGTTTGCCTATATGGGACTCAACAATATGGACCGTGTGATGCTCTACGATATGCAGCAGATGCGGCAGCCCTTTGTGGCTGGCGGTGGAAAGCGCGCTTTGCCAAGACTTACAGACTGGCTGGCACAGCGCTCTTTTGACGGAAAAATTGATATCAGTGAGGCCATCAGACAGCTCCCGATGAAGGGCCCAGGAGTGACCATGATTATCAGCGACTTTTTACAGGAGTCTTTCGTGGATGCGGACCAGGAACAGGAGACGGTGAGAAAGAGCCTGCGCTTTTTGGCGTACAGGAAACAAAAAGCTGCATTTTTGCATGTGCTGTCCGGGGAGGAACTCTCCGCAGGGCGCTTTACAGAGCTTACGGGCACACGGAACCTGATTGACATGGAGGAGAAGAACACTTTGCGCCTGACACTGGATGCTGGGAGTATTCGGGTGTATGAACAGGCATTACAGGTGTTTTTGGCGGGGCTGCGTCAGGAGTGTGCACGGATGGGTGCATTTTATGCAGTATGCAGCACGGAAACAGATATTTATGAACTGATTTTTCAGGAGCTAAGGAAATTATATGATATTTGAAAGTTTACTGCCGCTGTTTTTTCTGACAGCGGTTCCGATTATTATTATCCTATATTTGTTGAAACCAAAGGGGACAGACTATCTGATTTCCTCTAATCTTTTGTGGAAACAGCTGCTGAAAAACGAACAGTCGCGGACTTTTTTTGAGAAGTTTGTGCATAATATTCTCATGTATCTGCAGATAGTAATTATTGCACTTCTGGTGATTGCGCTGATGTCACCGTTTATTCAGAGAAACGGACACAGTGGCGGACGAAAGGTGCTGCTGATTGATACCAGCGCCAGCATGCAGCATGTGGGTTCTTCGGGAAAGTGCCGTCTCGAGGAGGCGGTCGGGCAGGCGTGCGACTATGTGCGGACTGCGCAGGAGACCCGTTTTTCTGTTGTGACTGTGGACGCTGCGGGTGCACAGCTTCTGGCGGTGGATATTGCGGATGCGGACAGTCTGGTACGCACACTGCAAAGCATAGAATGCAGTGACAGCGGTGGAAATCTCACACAGGCACAGTCCGCACTGGATACCCTGATGGGAGAAGCTGCCGATGGAGCCGCTTCCAGTGGAGAAAATGCAGCGGATGTGCTTATCTATACAGATGGCCCGGGTGCGGCAGCGTTTGAGGAGCTGCACAGCAGCGCGGATAAAGAGTTGTATGTGATGGGGGATATGTCATCCAATGTTGCAAATGAATATACGGCATTTACCAGCCGCGAGGACGGTTTGTATGATGTAATGGTGAATGTTACAAATTACAGCGACGAGGAGGCTTCCTTTGATGTCATCTTATATGATGATGAGACTTATGAAAAGAAAATGATTGGGTTGGCATCGATGCGCCTTGCGCCTTCTGAGAGCAGAATTTGCTTTTTCGAACAGGTGGACTGGAAGGGGAAGACACTGACTTCACGAATTGATAAAATTTCATTTTCGGGTGGTTCCACGGACAGTCTTGCGCGCGACAATGATTCAGCGGCAGTGAAAAAACAGGAAAATCAAATGCGGGGACTGCTCGTCGGGGATGGAAATACATTTATTGAGAAAGCATATTTTGCCGTCACGGGGGAAAGTATCGTCAAGGCAAAGGCCGACGTGGATGAGGCAGCAGATTCATTGATCAGGACACCGTTAAAAGAACAGGGCTATAATATCGTGATTTATGATGCTGGACAGACACCGCAGGCGGCAGAGTCGAACCGTCTGGTCTTTGGCAGTACCGGCGGTGAAGTACTGGAGACACTGGAAAATGTGGTACTGGATATGACAGACTGTGACCTGACTGCGGGGCTGTCCGGTTTTACGATTGGTGTGAACACTGCGTACTGCTTTGCGCTTCCAGAGGATGCGGAGAGCTTTTTGGAGTACGACGGAAAGTGTGTGGGGTACTACAGAGAGCTGGATGACAGGAAAGAAATCGTAGTCGGCTTTGACATACGGGAGTCAGATTTTCCGCTGCGTGCAGAGTTTCCAGTCTTTTTGGCAAATGCCATGATTTATCTCTCGGACACTTCATGGCTTGCCACGAATGTTTATTATGCGGGGGAGGAGATTGCCCTGCAGCCATGGGCCGAGCTGGACAGAAGCCAGTTTGAGAGCCGTCCGGACAAGGCGGGGCTGTACACGCTTGGAAATGAGGATTATCAGGAAAACTATGTCGTGCGTTTTCAGACAGCCACGGAGTCGGACGGCAGGGTGACAGCGGACTTGGAAAATCTTCCGGCAAACAGTTCTGATGCGGTGCGTCAGCAGAAGGTGAAGCAGACCCTCAGACATCTTTTTATCCTGCTGGCACTGGTGTTTCTGGTGATTGAATGGATTGTCTATGTG
>CAMWXA010000129.1 GCA_947178035.1 uncultured Lachnospiraceae bacterium
ATTGCAAAATTTTTAATTTGTGGTAAATTAATTATAAAAAGTATTGGAGCGGGAAAATGGAAAATGAATTAGTGACAGACGAGCAGCGGAAAAGAATAAAGGAATTTCAATCATTATATTATGAATTGAATGCAAGACCGGATACTATTACAAAGTTGTTCTCTAACAAAGTTATTTTGGAAATGAGTGATATACTTACTTTGGAAGATATGATAAAGGAAAAATTAGCATTGCATAGCAAAGAGGGACAATTTGGAAAAACTTCGGTTACTGTGGCAACAAATAAGCATAAAGTGTATGATTTTGATGATATAGAATTATTTCATGCATATAATTGGAATAGTTCCGAATCTATTGAATGTATTATATTAACATGGGATTTTTACATTGTTATTTCAGGATATGAAAATCCGCAAAGACATAAATTGACAGTAAAGCTTTCTTCTGGATTAAGACCAGAAGAGGTAATAAGCTTAATTTTTTCAGGCAAGTTAGAGGATGTGCAGAGTATTGATGCACAACAGGCAACGATTGTGGCTCAAATGGACTTTATAGATAATTTATTAGGCACTTAACAATGAAATCTTGCGCAAAATGGCAAAATTTTGGTTCTGGCTTGTCCAGGTTAGGTCAAGAGTTTTTGAATATTGTAGAGAATTGGGTAAATTTATTACAAACGCACTCTGAAAAAAACAAACTTATATTGCTTTTAAAACGATTTCGAAAGTATGTAGCGTATTATATGAATTATCTATTATTCTTCTTGACACTCACAACACTGTTAATTGGATTCAATATGATGATGCGACAGCTTGAAGTGACAGTAATGTCAGAATTTACAATTCAACAATTTAATAATTGTGTAAATTACATAGTGATTTCTGCAATTATTTGTTATATAATACTACATATAGGACGAAGTGTAGCTAATAAAGTTTTTAGAAGACTAGTAGAATATGGAGAAGATTTCATATTTAATATTACTAAAGAGGATCAAAACAGATACAGGAAAACACAACAACAGGAAACAAAAAGTGCAGTTGTTGTGTTTGCTCATTTAGTATTTTCTATAATTTTGAATGTAACATGTGGCGTCATAGCTTCGATTATGTTTTCCAAATTATGAAAATGCTAAACTAGAAAGGATGATACTATGCTGAAGAAATTGATTTGGTTAATTAAATTAATAATGACTGCTGATGAAGAAGAGAGGAATTATTGCAAGTTTTCAAACGGTTACATAAATTACAAAAAAATGATTTGATAATAAAGAAATGGCGGTCAAGAATAAAATCTTGGCGGTCATTTTTTAATTAGCATGGATTACCACAATTCTAAAAAATGATAAAAAATTTATTTAAATTTTGGTCAATTCTGTCCCTTGTTAGGTGGATATAAATCTGTGATAATATTATTATCATTATTAAGATGCTCAATAACTATATTTTCCAAATTTCCAAAGAAAGAAGGTATTTTACATGAAGAAAAAACTACTAAGATCAACACTGCTTACCCTATTGTTCAGCTTACTGTTTTCACTCAATGTATTTGCTGCCGGATTTACGCAGGATGCTGCAGGGATTCATTATCAGAATGATGATGGCACTCTTGTCACTTCATCGTGGGTGGAGGTCAATAATCTCTGGTTCCTCTTTGACGCAAATGGTGTCTGTGTCAATCCTGACGGGGCGCTTTCGCCAGATGACACGGATGGAAACTATCAGATCATAACCTCATATACACCTTTTGCGACTGATGACGCTGTTCTACTCAACCAGTGCCTTGCCAATGGAACAGTTGTCAACGTAGATGGACAGTATTTTATCACACCACAGGCCGCCACAGCAAACCGCAATGCAACTCGCGCTGCCGCCAACGTACAGCAGTCAACTTTGGATCCGCAGCCTGTTCCGGTACAGGAGGAAGTTATTGAAGAAACTATACTTGAATCAACAAAGGTATGGCTGTCTGCCACTGGAAAGAAATACCATAGCATTGATCATTGTGGTAATATGAATCCAAAGAACGCTATTCAGGTTACATTGGAGGAAGCCCAAAGACGTGGAAAAACCAAATGTTCAAATTGCTGGTAAATTAACCAGATTCGAGAAAAACATTAATTTTGTTATCCACATATGATATATTAGACATGAAAAGGTATTACCGATAGACGGTTAGCCCAATTAAATAAATATCAGGATTAGTGTGACTATGAATCCAAAACAGCAGAAAGAGTTCGCAATTGATGAAAATTGATTGCGAACTCTTTCTGCTGTTTTGGATATAAAGTTATTAACAGATTTTATTTGTCAATCTGCAAGAAACTCTAAAAAAATGACGGTTCATTTTTTGTTGGTATCTGACGAAATTTATCTGAAACATAAGATATGAAAGGATAGAGGTAGATTTTATGTCTTGCAGTATGATACCATAATATCAGATAAAGAACATTTTGAAAGATTCTATTGTTTTTTAGCGATGAATGGAGAGTGATCAGGTGTCAGAAAAGGATTATATAAGGCAGATTGTGGAAATAGCTTGGTTGATGGGAAAGGAAGATTTGAAGTTCATTAAGCAGATATATACGATGATGTATCATTATATCAAAAAAAGAAAGAGTTAGATTTATAATGGGATAGCAGCCTTTTTCTATATTATTATCGAGTTTATTTCCTTTTTATTCAGTAATGATTGCGCCCTGGCTGTTATTTTGTTATAATGCCCTCATGGGTACTACCATAACGGTAGGCGGTTAGCCCTCCACGGAGGGATTTGTAACCCTCCGATTCCAATGTAGTCTTTGATTACATAAAATCTGTACAGAGTATGGAAATAAATGGACAAAGGAGGGCGATGCTAATGATGACTATCGAGGGTCTGATTGCCGTGGTCAGTCTTGTGCTGACTGCATTTGGACTTGGATATACAATCGGAAGTAACACAAAAAAATAACCGCCCAAAGCCTGATAAACTTAGCGGTTATTTTTTAACACAATTTTCGGGCTAACCGTCTATCGGTAGTACCCTTTTCATGTCTAATATAACACAGAACCACGTAGAAATCAATTGATTTCTGTAGTGGTTTCCTTTTTCATTTCAGCAATCAATTCGTCTATTGTATTATTAATAACCTGCTTGGACTTATCGTCAAGCTTGTTATACGTTTTTAAGATACTTTTGATCAAAGTATATGTAGAATTATCAGTTGATAGCAAGTCTTCTATGTATTCAGCCAGTTCATCTTCTTCTAATTTTGGAGGCTGTTTGGGTTCGATTCCATCACGCAGCCATTCCTCACGATAACCAAATTCGCGACAAATGGATTTTATCATTTGATCTGTTACATTTCGTTTGCCATTTTCAATATTTGAGATAGCAGTTCGTCCGACACCAAGTTTTTCGCCAAAACTTTCCATGGTGAGTACTTCTGTTTTTCTTATTTCTTTAACTCGTTCGTTTACCGTCATTTTTTCACCCCCTGTAGAAAGAATAACACTTGGAAATACAATTGTCAACAGAAAAACGTCACATAGAAAACAAAAAGATATTGACAAACGTTTCGAAGTGACATATAATAGCCACATAGATAACAAAAAGAAAAGGGGTGATAAGAATGGGTAAGACGGACATGACGGTACAGGAAAGAAAAAAAGAAATTGATCAAATCAATAAAAAGTTGGCAGTTATTGGCAGCAGGGAGTTACTGATAGTACATACGACGATTACAGCACTCTACAACAGGCAGCAGCTTGATGAATATGAACAGTCATTACAGCAGCCGATCAATGAGCCAGAGCTGGTAGAGAAATAAGAGAACAGAAAGAGGTGAATATGAATGTTAAAAGAGGTTAAATTTGAGATATTTACAAATAGCACAAGAGAGGCTCTTGAACTTGTGAGTGAAATTGAAAAAAAACAAATCCACCCTTATGCAAGCGTACATATAAGGGTGGACGAAAAAACTTCAATTATTCGCAGGTTATTTCAAGGGAAACGGCATCTCGAAGATTAACAACATAGATGCCATCGTCTGCATACAAGTAGTAGATGCCCGTAAGAGGAAATCTCGTGGTAAGAATGGCATCCTTTTCAATAGTGATACAGCTAGAATCACAATAGTATTCGATTTTACTTATATGCAAATAATTTCTTTCATAACGGTCAGTGAATAAAATTGAAACGTTATACATAGTTTTTCTTTCTTTAGTACTCGGCTTGGCAGAGCCTGTATGTATAGTATAAGGCAGGATACAGACAAAGGCAAGGATGCAGATAGTAACAATCCTGCCGTTGTGGGAGTGATGATCAAGATGGCAAGTACTTTAAATAGTCGCTATAGGGTAATAGGAGGTGTGAGATGGAGAAGAATAATCCACTGAATCATCAAATTAGAACGGTAAGGGAAAATAATAGAATAAATGACGATGTAACCAGGCTCGAAAGGGTAAGTGCAAGGCAGGCGGCAAAAGAACTGAACATGGACATAGAGACACTTCACTGGCAGATGCAGAAAGGGAAACTGCCAATAGGTTTTGTAAAGAAAAAAGACAAAGCAACGCGTCATAGCTATTACATATATCGTGGTGCTCTTGACGAATACAAGCGAAAGCTGGCAGGAGGCATGTGGGACAAGCAGTGAGGTGGGAAAAAGACAAGGCATTGTATAGAGTGTTTTTATTTTTTAACTTTTTCTGTGGAAAAGAATTGTACTATATTAAATAAATACATATTTGCGATATCATTTATAACTTTTGTCAAAATCCAGTAAAATCAAGGCTCCACAAGCTTCTTGGAAACAGTATAAATATATTAAAGATGGGTGAAACACATGGCATACTGGAAAGATACATTTGATTGCGGTGATGCAATAGAGAATGAATTGAAGTATATGGGGAATTATGGAGCCAAAGGAGAGAAGAGGGCACCACACAAAAAGGCAACACCAGAGCAGATAGCAAAGCAGAATCTTGCCAACAAGATCAAGAGAGTCCGCAGGGAGATCATGTTGAATTTTCACCTATGGGATCTGTGGCTGACCTTAAAATATCCAAGGGGTACACGGAAAACCACAAAGGAAGTACTCAAAGATGTGCAGGACTGGACTAAGGCTTTGCGCGAAAAATATAAAAAAGCAGGAGAGCAGTTGAAGTGGATACGTCGGATTGAGATCGGGAGATATGGTGGCATACATGTACATATTCTGATCAACCGTCCAAGAACCATAAAGGATGTCGATCTTGTCTGCAAGGAGCTGTGGGGGAAAGCAGGTATTAATTTTCAGAGTTTAAAAGAAGAGGGAGGATATGAGCAGCTTGCATCATATCTTTGTAAAAAAGGTAGTGATACAGAGACAGAAGGGCAGCTGAGTTTTTTGCCGGAGGAAGATCGAAAAAGGTGCCTGAGATATTCCACAAGCAAAAATCTGATCCGCCCTGAAGATGTGCGGACCAGAAAGAAGTACAGCCACTGGACGATGAGAAAGATTATCAAGGAGGGGCCGAAACCGAGGGCGGGTTACTATATTGATAAGAACAGCATTAGGACAGGGATTAACCCATTTACTGGTATGAGCTATTTCTATTACACAGAGATTAGGATAAAGAGCAAGTGGGGAAATACTGACAAAGGTGATTGTGGATAAGTGCCCTGACATAAGTGCTGCACTTATGCAGCGGCTGTTTGAAAGAAGGTGACAGACAGGGGCGAGTACTGGCAGCAGATGCAGATGTCATAATATTGGGAGAATGGAGGAGACAGAGAGATGAAAGTAATAGCGGTAAGTAATTACAAAGGAGGGTGCGCCAAGACGACGACAGCAGTGAACCTTGCCTATGACCTGGCAGCAGAGGAGGGAAAGCGTGTGCTGCTTATCGACGCAGATCCGCAGGGAAATGCAAGTTATGTTTTGTGGCGGTATAATCCGAACGCAAGTACGCTGTACAAATTATATGGTGGGAAGGCACTGACAAGCCTGATCAGGCGCAGCAAGTACAGAAATCTTGACATAGTGCCATCAATGTCTGGACTTGAACAGGTCAATAAAGAATCTGGCACACTGGATCCTAATGAGCTGCGCAGGCAGCTCAACAATATTGCAGACAGGTATGATTATGTGGTCATAGACTGCCAGCCCACCATGCAGTTTTTAACCATTAGCGCCCTGTATGCCGCTGATCTGGTAATAGTGCCATTCAAGGCGGCAGGATTTAACATTAATGGACTGGAACTGATGCAGGATTATTTGGAGGATGCTGCACTGAAAAGGGAGTACGCAGAAGATCTTAATTATGCCTGTCTCCTGACAATGTTTAACGGCCGTGCAAAAAGCCTTAACAGGGTAATAGACTTAATAGAACAGGATACATACACCATTTTTGACACGATGATAAGCTTTTCTACGATCTGCGAAAGCGCCGAGGATAAGAAGGTCAGAAAACCATTGCTAAAGCATCGGAGAAAGAGCAGGGTGACAGCAGATTATCTGGAACTGACAAAGGAAGTGTTGTCGGAGATTGGAGAGTGATAGTGTGGGAAGTTTGAGCAAACTGATCAGGGAAAAGGGTGGAGAACTTGGAGGAGGAAAGGCAGAGCAGATAAAGGTGCAGCAGATACACTACACAAAGCTTAAAGAATCAGAGCTGAATTTCTACACAAGAAGTGAGGATGAAGTAGTTGAGCTGGCCGATACCATGATCATAGCTGGAGGGATACTGCAGCCGCTTATCGTGCGAAAAATCGATTTAAGCGAGTATGAGATATTAGCAGGCCATAAGCGAAAACGCGCCAGTATCTATAATGTTAATCGTGGATATAAAGAATTTGAATTTATCCCATGTATCGTGATCGATATGAGCGGACTGATGGCAAAAAAGATATCCGAGAAGATACTTGCAGAGCAGGGTGATGTTGAAGATGATAAGCTGCTTGACATGATCGCCGAATACATAGTGATCTGCACCAACAGCACAGCAAGTGAAAGCAGTCATTATGAAAAGATGATGCAGGCTGTAAGGCTGTCAAAAATTCTTCCGGCGATGCTTGGAAATGAGGAACTGAAAGGGCGCGACCTGCGGGCAGAAATTGCAAAGGAAATGAAGTGTGGTGACGGACAGGTTGGAAGATACCAGAGTATATATAATAATCTGGTACCAGAGGCTATGGAGCTCTTTAAGAAGGGGGAGATTAAACTTTCTGTGGCAAGTAGCCTGTCGGGTCTCGATAAAAGCCGGCAGCAGGAGGTAATAAAAAGGCAGCAGATAACGGTAGCTGGTATTGAGGCTCTGAAACAGGACAAAAATACAGAATCGGTGTCCAGTCTGGACACTAATAAGGCACATGAGACAGGACTTTTTGGACAGGAAGATGACAGCAAAACCGTGTCCAACCTGGACACCGATGACAGGAATGAGAAAACAGAGGGTACAGAAGAAGAAATATATCAGGTGTTTAGTTTAATCTTCGATAATAAAGATTCTGGTTTTCCACAGGAAGTTTTGGATAAACTATTAAATTTCATGGAAAATACAGGCGGACATGTGTCTGTGCTGACAGATATTTTTGGCAAGGCGTTACCATTCGAAAATAGCCGCATAAAAATTGAAAACATATGCGGATATCAAATATATTTCAAGGATGTGCATAAGAAAATCGGTGTTGCGCTGTGGCCATTCTGGAGAGCCTTTATAAAAAAATATCATCATCATGAGAAGTTACTATCGGACGAGTCGGCAGCAGGAGACGAAAGAATTGAAGAAACTGCTGCCAGCGAAGGAACAGAAACAGTACAGGCATACAGTGCAGGATACACACAGGAAGAAGTCAGGAGGCTCTATGATGAACAGATAAAAGTGGTACAGCAGTTTGAGTATGCCGTGGAGTGTGGCGGGATGAAAGATACAGAAATGTGGATGTATAAAAAAGCTCAGATAATCAGAGATGGGATAGAATGCCTGCTGAAATTATTCGGGGAGGGAACCAAATGCTGAGGGACATTGTAGATGACTGGAAAAATAGCGGCCGGGACTGTGAGACGGTAACAATATACTGCCCATACTGCCATCAGGGAATGGCAGCAGAGGCCACGCCTGATATGGCAAGAAACGATGAATTGTTAGAAGAGCTTGCAGTAGAGACATGCAGCTGTCAGGCAGCACAGGAAAGTGCCAAAAGAAAAGGCGCGCGGAAAGCGTCGAAACAAAAGTTGACACGATGTTTGGGGAAAATTCCGGGACTCCTGTTGATACTGAGATATGCGACCAGATCAAGATAATGTCAATGCATGTCTGTAATGGAAAAATAAAGAAAATAAGCATCCAGCTCAGCGAAAATGTCAAAGTGGGTATCAGCACAGACACAAACGGCCTGCTGGATATCAAGAAGGAGATCAAGAACATATCCCGTCAGAAGATTTAAGGGAGGAAGTTATATGAATACCAGCGACGTGATAAAAAATCTGACCGAAATGATGATGACAGCTGATAACGAAAAAGATTTTGCAACATTGAACGAAGCTATAAAGCTTGTCACAAAAAAAGAACAGCATAAAATATATGTTCCGTGCAGGATTGGGGATACACTGTATTCAGTCGTTGGAGAAAAAGTAAATACCTATGTGGTAGCCGGATTTCGCATCGACAAAGAAAAAGTTTACATGGAAACAGAAGACAGCATGTTCCTTCCGGCAGACAGAATCGGAGTAAATTATTTCTTTTCACGCGAGCTGGCAGAAAGAGAATTTGATAAAAAGTGGAGGATAAAACTTTGAAGAGCATAATGCATAACAGGCGGGACGGGACATGTTACCTGTGTATGCTGCTGCATGAGGATTACAGCAGGAAACAGACGCAGGAACATCATGTATTTTACGGCACTGCAAACAGGAGATTATCAGAAAAATATGGATTGAAAGTATATCTGTGCCAGGCGCATCACACATATGCAGGAAGTATGGAAGCGGTACACAGAAATCATGATATTGACGTTCAACTAAAAGAGAAAGCGCAGAAAGAATTCGAGCAAAAATATCCAGGTCTATGTTTTAAAGAGATATTCGGAAAGAATTACGTGTTCTTTTGACTTCTGTTAAAAGGGGTTTTATATATCACAGTTACCATTAAGTCATGATAAAGCCATGCTCCATATAGGAGCATGGAGAAAGGAGCTGGCGTGACGAACTTTGAATACATGAAACAAAAAATAGTCGAGACAGTTATGGGACTTGACGAAATGGAATTGCTCTGCCTGGCAGAAAATACAGAAATGACTGCAAGTGGCGCAGAAGGTATATTTAACTGTACTGTATGCGTGGAAGAATTTGGAGAATGCGATGAATGTCCGTGTACCAGCGAACACAATAGGAGATATCTCGAATGGTGCAAAAGAGCAATACCAGTCGAGAGAAAGGCAATATAAGGATAAAGGAGAAAAGGTAATATGTTAAAATGTAAAATTTGTGGATGCGAATTTAATGCTGTTAAGGAAAGACACTATATTTCTCGTGATAATGGGAAATATGGATTGGCAACTGCTTTTGGAAGCAATCCGGAAGATATATTACATGATACATTTGATTGTCCTGCCTGCGGTTGTCAGATAACTGTGCAGGAAAGAAAAAGGGAATATGTCCTGAGCAAAAATAAAATTATGGAAAAAAATAAGGATTAGTGAGGGTACTATATGGAATGTGGTAGATGTAATTATTATAAATCGCATAACTGCAAGCGCCAGTACATGGATTTACCGGATATAAAACTTAAGAAAACTTATCGTTTGGAAAACAACGAAACACAAGAAGTGCTTGAGGAAGGATGGTCAGACGCGTGTTTGCGATTTAGCTACAACAACAACGGGGAGATAAATACTATTACAAAAGTAGCAGCTGAAACAATAACAGACACAGAAGTGTCATTTCGTTTTTTGGATGATGCCGGCTTTATAGATGATAATCGCAGACCAGTTACGATATCATCAAACCAGCTTATAGACTGGAAAATAAAAGTAGCAGATTATTATCTGGTAAACAAGCGGACAAATGAGGAAATACGGGCAGGACGGCGTGATGCATTACTGGCACTTGCATACTGTAATGATGATGGCGAAAGAGATGTAATTACAAAAATAGGCGTCGAGGAGCTGACAGACACAGAGGCGACGTTTTACTTTTTAGATAGCTATAAGACAATATCTATACC
>CAMWXA010000130.1 GCA_947178035.1 uncultured Lachnospiraceae bacterium
ATTTTTTTATTGCATATTTTTGCTTTTTTCTGCCATAAATTCTGCGACGAAACAATTACCACATCGCTCCTCTGTAACAGGATTTCTTCATCTCTCGCTACTTTTCTGCGCATAATTTCATTCGGACACATCTGTTCATGATCATCCATACAATCGTAGATGAGCAAACCTCTGTAATCCATCGGAATATACTCAACAGCAGTCGGATAACTGATATAGATGTAGTCATATTCCTGATAATTTTTTAAGCGAATACGCTGACAGCGGTCTGCGACACTGCCAATCAGCCTGCTTTTTCTCTGAAAAGGGAGTGTCCATAACTTTAACTTATGAATTGCTGGCGGTTTCTCCTCGGTATTTCTTATTGCGCCTCTATTCCAGATTTTCACTGGATAGGCAGCTGTGACATCATAATCTCTGCTGAGATACGCAGCAATAATCTGCGGTCTCTGATATATCCACTCCCAGTCAATCCCCATGATGTAGAGCACTTTCTTTTTGACAGCCCGCTGCATATAGGAGCCCCTTTTTCTTATGACCTGTGTCCCTATCCCCTTCGTCATCCGTTCCATTTTCGTCAGCACCTGCGAGTGCAGTGTCATCTTCTGTATCCCATCCAATATTTTTTCCGCACAATAGCTCAGCATCGTCTGCCGCTTCGCCAGGATTCCCAGCAGAATGCGGGGTTTGACCATACGCTTATTCACATACCCTGCGGCAGCGATACACTCCTCAAATTGCCGGCTGTAGATATTGTCCTCATAATAGTCAGATATAATTCGACTGCTTTTCTCTGTCTCGGACCTGGCTATATTATGCACTGCCTCAAGATACTGCCTGCAGTATGTAACCTGCTTAAACCACTCCAGTATCTTTTTATCTCTGATTCTGTCTGCCAGACTCGTATATAAGTCCTCATAGCAGGCCTGCTGCTTCGCCGCTATCTTTTCAATGTATGCGTGTGTATAGGACTCGGAAGCCAGATTTGTCCGCCAATAGTAACCTGTCATGGAAAGTGTGCTGACTCTCCCTGCATTTGCAAGCGCCTGCACTTTCACCAGCATGTCGTCCTCAAAGCTTACATAGGACCGGAACCGGAAATCATATCTGCGCCAGAAGCTCATGCGGAACATACACGGCCAGATCTGGGTATAATGCCTTCTCTCTCCCATTTTTACAGGTACATCAAACCCATTAAACAATATGGGATACAGGAGTTGTTCCAGGATCTCCTCCCCCTCATAGCATGCGTCAGCTGACTGTTCAAAAACAGAAATTCTGCCCTCCGTATAACGCCCCACGCCGCATATGCAGATGTCGCTCTGATCGGACTCCATACGCCCGACCTGTTTTGCGTAACACGTTCTGTCCAATATGTCATCCTGGTCGCAAAAGCACAGATACGCTCCTGCTGCCATCGATACCCCATAATTCCTCGCTGAAACCACGCCGCCATTATCTTTTCTGTAGATGACAATCCTGTCGTCTGTCTGCCTTAAACGCTCACAGACTGCATAACTTCCGTCCGTCGAACCATCGTCGACAATCAGAACCTCGATGTTTCTGTAGTCCGATTTTAGAACACTGTTCACAGCAGCCTCGATATACTGCTCTCCGTTATATACCGGGATTACGACACTTATTTTTCCTTCCTGCTCCATCACCGTTTCCTATCTTCATGGCAGCGCGGGAACTGCTTCCAATCGTCTTTATGGATACAGCACAGCTTCTGAACGGCTGCCGCCGACAGATATGTCCCCAATGCTGCCATTCTGTTAACCGGCCTAGCACTGCAGTCACACAGCACTGTTTTTCTATGTTTCTTTATCTCCTGCACAAGCTCCTCATATGCTTTGCCATGCGCTTTTTTATCGTTCCCGATACTGGCAAGAAGCTCAAAGCAGGCGCTGAAATGTCTGGATACCGCAGCATTTACCAGCTCCGGGTGCCTGTTCTGCATATATGTAATGCATTCCTGCGTAAAATAGATATAATCCATCCTACGCTCGTCGAATGCGGAGTGGACAATGCTGTCCGGTCTTTGCTGATAATAATATTTCTTTTCGTCCCCAATGACAATCTTCCTGGCATGTTCAAACAGCCTGTACATCACCGCCACATCCTCATGCTGCCTGCCCTTGGGAAAACCAAGTTCTGAGAACAGTTCTCTCTGGAACAGCCGCCCCCACGCGGAAGCAATGATGCCCCTCTGGTAAAGGAGCGCCTCCAGTGCATGAAAGGAATCGTACACCCGAACCGTCTTATTTGTGTTATTTTCACAGAAAATCCTGTCAAAAAGATATCCTTTTGAAGGATATACCTTCTGATATCCGCAGACTGCTATCTGCGCACAGTTTGCACGCGCCATTTGATACAGATATGCGATATAATCGTCCGCGACATAATCGTCACTGTCCACAAAGGAACAGTACATGCCTGCCGAAGCCTGGATTCCCTGATTCCGCGCATCCGCCAGCCCTTCATTCGCTTTATGAATCGTCTGAACTCTGCTGTCCCTGTGCGCGTAGTCCTCACATAGTTCCCCGGAGCTGTCCGTGGAACCGTCATTGACAAGAATGATCTCAATGTTTTCATAAGTCTGTGCCAGGATGCTGTCAACGCAGCGCGGCAGATACCGCTCTACATTGTACACTGGAACAATGATACTAATTAGTGGTCTGTCCATCCCTGCCCCCGCCCAATAACGCGTCTATTTTCTCCGCCAGTCTGTCCCACGAGAATCGGTACGCCTCTTTTCGTACATTCTCAGCAAACACGGCTTCCATATTGCACTGATAGTATCTGACAATGGCATCCGAAAGCTGTTTCGCATTTCCGCGCTCAACGATATACCCAGTCTGTCCATCCTTCACAACCTCTGGAAGACCTCCCACATTGGTGACAATGACCGGTTTCTCAAACCCAAATGCAATCTGTATAATTCCGCTCTGCGTCGCTGATTCATACGGCAGAACCACAATGTCACATGCCGCAAAATATTTCTCAACCTCATAATCAGGAATATAGACATCGACCACTTCAACACAATCCCTTACCTGATTTGCATCAATCATCTGCAGATATTCCTCCCGATCACTGCCAAAAGAGCCTGCTATGATAAGCCTGACATTGCCAAGCTGTCTTCTGACATCCGGCATTGCTGTGATCAAATGTTTCAATCCCTTATACTGCCTCACAAATCCAAAAAACAATACGATCTTTTCATTTTGTTTGATTGAAAGCTCATACCGCGCCTGCTCTTTTGTAATATTGCGGATTCTGAATTCATTGTATGCAGGGTGCGGATTCTGTATATACTGCGCTTGGGGATCCATTGTCAGTAAATCCTCTATATCGCTTTGGGAATGCAGTAAAAAATAATCTGCTTTCCGCAGCACCATCTTTGTCAATTGTCTGTCCGCTGGAAACCGCTCATGCGGGAATACATTGTGACATACCAGCAGTTTCTTCACCCGTCTGCCAAGCACTGCCTCCATTATGCGGTAACACGGCGCAAAATAAGGATGCCACCACTGCATGATGACCAGATCTGGATGCATTTTCCTGATCCAGCGCGATACCCTTACAATGTTCCAAGGATTGGCTGTATTGATCAAAAACTGTGCATTTTTTACCCGAAATACATCGTTCTCATAGTCCTTTTGTTCTTTTTTGAACAAAATTTTAGGGTACTGCATCTTATATGAAATGAGCTGCACATCATATTTCTTTGACAATGTCTTGTACATCAGGGCTGTATAATGGGCAATGCCGCCCTTGTATGGATAGACTGGGCCTATCAGCACGATTTTCTTTCTTTTTATCTTGTCCATCGATATTCTCAATTATTAACTGACTGCGTTTTTCCTCCATGTCATATTCCATCCTTCTCACATGGTACTGCGTATCTGCCAGTATGCGCCTGTTGGATGCGATTAAATCAGATACCAGGCCAATCGTAAAGGTGAGAAAGCCTATGATAATCAATGTACACGCCAGTATCAGCGACTGGACATGTCCTGTGCCGCTGCCTGTAAAAAAATAACGCAGGAAGCGGACACCAATCCCAATCCCCGATGCCAGCGGAATCATGCTTATGTAGGTAAACGCTTTCAGCGGCTGGTACATGATATACGCCCTGAGTATGATGACTACGGACTTCTTGACATATGCCCACACGCCGCTTGCAAGCCTGGAGGGTCTCAGCTGCGGATTGGTATGCACTGGAACGCTGGTGACTGCTATCTTTTCACGCCCTGCCTGAACAATGGTCTCCAATGTGTAGGTGTAGTCGTTGACCACATTGATACGCATCGCTGTATCGCGCGTCATTGCGCGGAATCCGCTGGGGGCATCTGGAATATCGGTGTTGGATGCCCTCCGCACCGCCCAGCTGCCAAGATGCTGGAGTTTTTTCTTCATATAGGAAAAATGCTCTGTGTCATCAATTGGCCTGGCTCCCACTACCATGTCTGCCCTGCCCTCTAATATTGGCTGGATCAATGCCTGTATGTCCTCCGCACAGTACTGGTTGTCCGCATCGGTATTCACGATGATATCCGCCCCGTTTTTGAGACATCCGTCAAGCCCTGCCATAAATCCTTTTGCGAGTCCTTTGTTCTGGCTGAAATTGATAATGTGATGCACACCCCATTTTTCCGCCACCTCAACTGTGGCATCACAGCTGCCGTCATTGATAATCAGATACTCGATTACATCAATTCCTTCCAGAACCTCTGGCAGGTCATTAAGCGCCGCTTCCAGCGTGTCCGCCTCATTGTAACAAGGTATCTGTATAATGAGTTTCATTGCCTTCTCTTTTTCCCCTTATTTCCGGCCAGTGTTGTGAAGATTCCCACTATGAAGATCGCTGCCACAAGCACTGCTATCACAATTCCCCATATTCTGTCCGATTTTGCCTGCTCTTTTGCCGCTTCCGCCTCCTGGTATGCCAGTAAGTTTTGTTCCTGTATCATCCGGAACTCGTCATCCAGTGTATCTGCTCTGGCAGACGCGCCTGTGCTGTCATCTGGCTGCCCTGCACCGCCCTGCGCTGCCTTGCTATCCGCCTGTGCCTCACTGCGCTGCACGGTCTTATCCTCTGACAGTCCCCCGCTATTCTGTGCGTCCCTGTCATCGGTCAGCGCTTTGCCATCCTGCGCCGGTCTGTCCTCTGATGGTTCTGCGCTGTCCTGCGCGGGCTTATCCTCTGACTGCACTCCACTGTTTTGCGCGGTCTTATCGTCCTCCTGCTCCCCGCTGCCCAGGGCAGCCGCACTTTCCGGCACTGCCTGGTCATTTGCCGCGGCTGGTATGACAGGGCTCCCGATGACAGACAGGAACGAAACCTGCACGTAGCCCGTCTGCTCCCTGTACCCAACCCTGCACCATCCATCCTGCGCATCTTCTTTTACAATGACTGGGGTTCCGCCGGGAAGCACCGCTGTCACTGCGGAGGCAGTATCCGGTTCCCCGTGCAGCTCCACATCGCTGCTTACCTGAAACACCCTGTTCTTCTTTATATCATCTGCTTCCGCTGCGCACACGGTCATGCCTGCCACAAACAGCATGAGAAAAATGACCATTATTCTGCTGAAATTCTTTATCATATCGCTCCCATTCACTCCCCACTGCCATTGTAATATAACGTAAAGTGCCCGTTCATCAGATGACTGTTGTACCGCTCCTCCAGCGCCTGCGCCTGATCGCTGCGGTAATCAATTAGCAGCAGATCCGACTTGCCCTGCGCGTCCAGGTCATACTCCTTTTTAACAATGTGTATCGTTGTATCCCGCATCATAAACTGCAGAATACCAATATTCCCGAAGTCCTCACCGCCTGTGCTGTAATACACCGCCCTGTCTCCCTCAGGGTTCAGCTGCTGTATCTTCTGCACCATCAAGGTATCCCTGTAACACCCAAGCCTGGAAGCGTCGATATACATGGCAGACAGACGCAGTCCGATTGCTACCTGCAACGCCACAAGAGCCATCAGAAACACCTCTCTGCCCCTCTGCCTGCCAGTCCACCAGATACCCATACACAGGATAACAGTCAATACCGCATGCACAAAATATACCCTCCAGTAAAAGGAAACAGGTTCAAAGCTCTCCGGGTCATAGAGCCAGCTTATCCCACAGATTGTATTTCCAAAAAAAGATGTCTGCCCATTTTGACGCAGACTGAACGTAACCAGCCCTGTCATGACTGCTTCCATCCCAAGGATTACAGCTATCCTGTATACTGTCTTTTTTGCCGGCACGCTATTCGCCCGCAGTTCTTTGATACCCATCATAATCAAAATGGGCATCACATATTCATGATAACGTCCATAAGTGAGTGTATCAACCCTCCCTGGCCGTATGGTATAGACAGCACAGATCATCACCGCTGCCAGGGTTGAGATCAGTACAAACAGAGGAAAGTATCTTCCCTTCCGTACTCCCCTGAGTGCATAGATAATTCCCATATATGTGGTTCCATAGCTTGCAAGCCCCAGATACAATACTTTCCCTGATACGCTGATAATAAAATTTTTGAGTCCCTCTTTCGAAAAAATGGATATCATTTTGTCAATTTGACCAGTATAGTCATTTACATTCCACAGTGTATTTTCTGTATCTTTGTACACCATGCCTGTCCAATACTGCTTTACCCAAGTCCCTGCCGCAAATACAAATGCCATTCCCAGCATCAGTGCCAGCATGTATCTTATTTCCTTTCCGCCCCTTTTTACACGATATGCAAACAATACGATTATTCCAGACAGCAGGACACCGATTGCACGCATATGCACAAAATACATGTAGATCATCGCCGCGGCCATCAGCGCCAGATAACACTTCTGGTCTGTCTGGAGATACTTTAATAACAGTATACATACAGCCAGATAAAGCGTGACAAGCAATATTTCTGCAAAAGTAGTCCCAGCATAGAAAAGCCATGTTGGATAAAATGCCGCTGCCGCAGCATAGAATGTCTTTCCCATATTCTGCAATAGAAAAAAACACACTGCAAGCAGCGCAAAATTTACCACCAAAGCCACGCGATAAGCAGTCACTGCATCTTTGACCAGCAAAAAAACAGGGAGCAGAATGAGGCTGTATCCGTAAGAGTAATAAGAACTCAAGGATGCGATATCCGACCAGTCATATCCGGCAAGTCTGGCTGCATAAGACCAGTAACCAAACTCGTCGGCCGGGAAATAGAATCCATAACTCTTGCTTATGTCATGGCATGCGATGCAGATCATAAGCAATGTAAACAGTATGTCGTATCTCCTCTGCAGACACCATGCTCTCATCTCCCCCAAACTCCCCCCTGTTCACTCACACTGCAGCATTTCTGTATTTATTGTGCTACAAGTGCGTATGTGCCAATACCTGCCTGTACTGCAAAAGTGACAGTTGCCGGATTTGTATCCTGGTCCTCAAGAATTGTGATTACGCCGCCTGGCTGCACACAAATTACGGAGTATGTCTTTGTCAGATCAGAACCTTCTGGAAGTCCTGCTGCCATCGCTACACTGCCATCCTCAAGCGCTACCCACTTACCATCTTCCTTTGCACCAAGATCGACATTCAATGCAGTAAGCATTTCTGCACCTTCGCCCAACGCATCTATTGCTGCATTGATACTATCCATAGCTTTCGAACTCTTTACGGGATCTGTGTCATAAATCGTAATCGCCGGCACCTGCCCGTCTTTCAGTCCGAGATTTGCCTTTACATCTGCAAGCGGCGTGATAACTGCTGTTCCCTGCACGCTCTTTGCTGCATAAGCACCTGCTATGGATGTTTTCACAGTAGTACCTGCTATCTCGATTGGCGCATTTGCAGCCTGTACATCTTCTGAATCTGTGCTGCTTTCAGATTCACTGGAACTGCTTGAATCATAGTATGATGCACTTACTGTCATTGCTGATGACATTACTATTGTTGCTGCAAGTGTTACAGCAAGAAATTTTTTGAGTTTCATAGTAAATTCCTCCTTTTCAGTCTTATATGACCAATTGCTATTATAATATAATTTATCTTTTTTAGCTACAATTTTAAGTTTATTTAGCTTTTCATTGATTTTTTTGTGCAGTCTGCTACGATATCAGATACAAATCCTTATTGCAATACCGCAGCTAAATGCAAAAGTATCCACAATGCTTCAGATCGTTTGACGCCGCAAAACGGTGCGCACGAATATAGTGTCAGGTGCAGAATTAGAAAAGTATATCCGAATAATTTTAGAAAATACAAAAAAACCTGTAATTGCTTCAAACCCTTGCAATTACAGGCTTTTGTCAGAGCGATAGACGGGGCTCGAACCCGCGGTCTCGACCTTGGCAAGGTCGCGCGTTACCAACTACGCCACTATCGCATATTTACTATTTGTATCAGACTCCTATATTTTACATGATACAAAGTACTTTGTCAAGAATTTTTTGAAAAAATTCCCAAATCCTTTGTTCCTATGTAAAGCGGGTGATGGGAATCGAACCCACGTATCCAGCTTGGAAGGCTGGTGTTCTACCATTGAACTACACCCGCGCAGTGCCCAGAACCGGAATCGAACCAGTGACACGAGGATTTTCAGTCCTCTGCTCTACCAACTGAGCTATCTGGGCGCTTAACCGAATACAAGTATACACCACCTCAGTACCGTTGTCAATATTGTTTTTCCGCATTTTTTCATAAATTTTTTCATCAGTTTTGCAAAAAAAGGGGGCTGGCAAATCCTTTTCATCCATGCTATAATAGCAAAACATCGATGAGAACATTGTGTCATGCAGTCCATGCACTGATGCAGGCTGCCTGACTCCCTTTCATAATCACAGCGAGGTATTTGACTATGTACAATCTGTTTGAACCAGGAGATCTGTTGAACTCTCCCTACGAAGCTTTCCTGTTTGATACTGCGATACACCCGTTTCCTGTGAGGTCGCACTGGCACCATTATATGGAAATCGTTCTGATGGTTGAGGGAACTGCCATCGTTGAGAGTGATGGAATAAGATATACCCTGGCACCCGGCGATATGGCTGCCCTTCCGCCGGAAAGCATTCATGCTGTGTACAGTGAATCCAGCGTCGAGAGCAGACTTTTATACTATGTCGTGAAATTCGATTTAAATCGCTTTCGCGAAAATATTGGTTATGTTCCTCAGCTCAAGAGTGCTGTCCTGCAGGCGGTGGAAAATCCAAATGTTTCCTTTTTCTTCTCATCGCAGGAGCTTGCCGGCTTTCCGGTGCTGGAATTTGTCAGTGGTTGTGCGAGGGAAGCATCGTCAAAGCATTATGGGCATTATATGATCATGTATTCTTACCTGAACTGTATCCTGGTCAATATGCTGCGCATTTGGCGCAAACGTGGTTTTACGCCGTCCTACGAGATTTCCCCTCCGTCCGGAAGCTCCATTGAGACCATTACCGAGTATATCGACGCCCACTCTGATCAGCCGCTCAAAGTGGAACAGCTTGCCGTGCGCTGCAATATGAGCTACTCTTTTTTTGCAAAGCAGTTTCGCCAGATTTATGGGCGCTCCTGCAAGGAGTACATTGAATATATTCGCGTGATCAAGACGGAGGACATGCTGCTTTTTACCGACTATGACATGACTTACATCAGCCAGGCCGCCGGCTTTTCCGACTGCAGTCATATGATCAAGACCTTTCGGAAATACAAAAACATCACTCCGAAGCAGTTCCGTATGCAAAATATTAAGAGTCTGCGCAGCCCTTCCGCACATTGAAAAAGCAGGATATCATAATATCCTGCTTTTTTCGAAACAGCTGTTTATCCCTGCAGCAAATCCAGCAATTCTTCCTTGCTCATGCTGCCAAGCTGTCCCAGCTCACCGTTCATAACCTGCTCTGCGAGGTCCCGCTTTGTCTCCTGCAGTTTCAGAATCTTCTCCTCGACGCTGTGCCTTGCAATCAGCTTGTACACAGTCACCTTCTTGGTTTGTCCGATGCGGTGTGCTCTGTCAGTCGCCTGGTTCTGCGCGGCGATATTCCACCATGGATCATAG